>CAJXQP010000278.1 GCA_913058275.1 uncultured Gammaproteobacteria bacterium
CGAGATCAGCCTCGGTCTCGTGGGCTCGGAGATGTGTATAAGAGACAGGCTCCAATCTTCTTGGTAATTCTCCACCTGGGCAAGGGGCCGGGGTCTTTTACAGGCTGGGAAGGGCTTTGGAGGTTTTCGGGATTGTGACGGTAGGTGCTTAGGCTTACTAGAAGCTAAATCGAAAGCGGTCATGCAGTTATCACTGCAACTCAGCTCTGACAGGGTCCGCTTTCGGCTGCGGGCTCAACCGGTCAACGCAACACACTCATCTAATTCAACTAAATTTCTGTATTAATTCAAAATCGTAGAAATGTGTGTGTCCAATATATGTCTTCAGCAGCCGTCAGGATTTCCCCCGCCCCCTCCACCGCTTCGCGTCGATGTATTCGATTTAGCGGCGGCTTCTCTACTGACCTGATCAAGATGCTCCTCGACGGCTGCTATATTCCGTCTAAGAAAACTGAACGTGGGATCATCCTCTTCCAGTGTTTGCTCTGCAATCTGCAGGCGATAATGGAATACCTTATTTCCTTGACGCAAATGCTCGAGGCTTCTGTTGGTTAACTCATTGTTGAAGGCACTCACATGCCAGGAAGACACTTTCGCCAGCCCAATTTCCAATTCTGTATCTTCAAGGCTGTAGGTCCTGAGTAACAGGTGCAGCATGAATTCATAGTGATTATCGACTGCCGGCCAGTTTTCCAGTGAGGCTTCGTTAGCAATTATGCTATCCAAGATGGCAAGCTGATTAGGGGCATAGAGGCCATCGTTGATGCGCGTCACCTGCAGCGCTTCTTGCAGTGTCACATTGGCGCCCACATAGTCCTCTATCTCCTGCTGTGTGGCGGCCAACTCGATCAATAGATTCAGCCGGCGAGGATCATAGACGCCCATCTCGCTCTTGGATTCCGCCACCATAAGTTTCTGATTTAACAGAACTGTGTCCAGGGAAAGAGTCTCGCTTGCTATAGAGCCCGTGCTTTGGGCCTGGCTCCATTTTGCCAGCAAGGCTAATCCAAGCAGGGCAAAGATGGCTATTTTGCTATGCCACGGACGGCCAGATACTTTCAGGGATTTGCTGTGGGTCATCCGCATCTAGAATCACCTTTAATTGGGGAGTATAAAAAGAACAAACGCCCTTTTCTTAGCAACTTTACCCTATGAACCCATAGCTATACAGGGAATATAGAGACGAATCGGAGCATCCCTCTCTTCGCCATATACAAAAAACCCGACTTAGAATCGGGTTTTTTGTATATGGCGAAGAGAGATTGCTTGAGAAACCTCCGGTTCGACAAGCGCGTAGCGCGCAGGACAGCCAAAGGCCGCCCCAAAGGGGTTTGATAATTATCACTTGAATCCCGAGCGACGAATTCAACTTATAGTGAATCCCTCCCGACCAATTCAGCGACAGTTCTCCCATCAAGAAATACTAAGGCAAAGCCAAGGCTATCAACTCAGCAGGCTCACTTCCGCCACCAACAAACAAGGCGACGTACTGCTTACCATCATGCTCGTAAGTAAAAGGCAGGCCAGTCTGATTAGCCGGCAAGTCAATTTCAGCAAGGATGTCGCCGGTTTGTTTATCCACTGCTCGGAAAATTGGGCTAGCTCCAGCGGCGCCTGTACCCTCAGCGATGAACAGCAAACTTTTAGTCAGTACGATTCCTGCACGTGTAGGAATACCCGTGCGTGGAAGATCAACCCCTTCTAGCAGCGGATGATTTGTAAGACGATCTGGTGTGTCGGCATTCGCAATCATCCACAGATGCTCGCCCGAGTTCATATCAATGGCAGTAACTCGCCCATAGGGCGGCTTGACTAAATCCAGCCCTTGCACACGTGGCACACGAACACCAAATCCTTGGCTTAGATCCAAGTCTGAAGCGGCATATTTTGAGAGTGTCATAACACCCAATTGCGTTCTCGAAGGCACATAGAGAATCCCTGTCTCTGGATCAAGTGCAGAGCTTTCCCAGTTTGAACCGCCAGTAGCATTGGGCAATGAAAGCGTCCCACGTGTACCATCTGGGGAATCCTTCAGCGAAGGTGGAGTATAGACTTGGGGACTGAAGCGCAAACCATCAAGAGCCTCCAGTGCCAATGCCCTCAATTCAGGTGTAAAATCTACTACGTCATCTTCGGTAAAACCCTGCCGATCAAATGGCGCTGGACGAGTAGGAAAGGGTTGAGTTGGAGAATACCACTCACCGGGCACGTCTCCTGCCGGAACCGGCGTCTCGACTATCGGCCAGATCGGTTCGCCTGTTTCTCTATCAAAAGTATATACCCAAGATTGTTTAGTCACTGACATGACCACTTTTCGACCGTTAGGCAAATCAGCCACAACTGGCGGAGAGGGAATATCATAATCCCAGATGTCATGGTGGACTAATTGATAGTGCCACTGACGCTCACCGGTTTTGATATCTACAGCAACCACAGAGCTAGAAAACAAGTTATCGCCGTGTCGTTCGCCACCATAGGCATCGCTGGTAGCGGCCTCTGTGGGCAAATACACATGGCCCAACTCTGGATCACCTGAAATCGCTGCCCAGACACCGGTATTGCCAGTTATATCATTGCCAGTTATCCAGGACTCAAAACCAATTTCCCCGCGCTGGGGAATAGTATGAAAGGTCCATAACAGCTCGCCGGTGCGCACATCAAAACCGCGCACATCGCCCTTGGTATTGAATTTGGAACGCGGTCGACCACCGCCCCGGTGTGCTGCCCCTACTACAATCACATCGTTCATAACCAAAGGCGGCGCTGACAAACCGATTTCGGGATAGGCATAGCGAGGATCATCGCCGTTTCGCACACCTTCGAATAAGTCCACGATGCCGTTAGTGCCGAATTCTAAATCTGGAATGCCCGTTTTAGAATCCAAAGAAACCATTTGGTAGCCAGGGGATACATCGATAATTCGCTGGGCATCACCGTCTGTCCAAAAGGAGACACCTCGACCGGAACCCTTGCGTGGGGCTTCGTCGAATCGATCTCCTTCGTTATAACGGAACATCCATAGAACTTGTCCGCTTGTAGCATCTAGGGCAACGACGTTTCGTGTGATTCCAACATTCGCGTATAGAATACCGTCAACTTCTATCGGAGTAGAGGGATTAACATAGTCAGTAACACGCCCGAAACCCTTCGTCGAAAAACGCCAAGCTATTTCGAGATCTGCAACATTTTTTGCATTAATCTGATCGAGTGGGGAGTAACGCTGGGATGAAATTTCGCCGTGGATGTTCGGCCAATCCCCGTCGTCAACGCTGGTGCCAGCTTGGCCTATCGCCAAGGAAGCGCAGGCAAGCGCGCCTGCTGCAACAATGAGTGTCGATACTATTCTTCGTGCGGTTTTCATCTACTGCGCTCCTGATGCTCTTTTAATCAATTCTTAGGCCAAATACCTTCGGCTCGACTAAACCAGAAAGTTCAGTTTCTAAATTGTCCAATTTGGGGAATGAATCAAACTACAAATCACCGCAAGACAAACAAGAACTTCCAATCAACAAAAGATTTGAAGATTGAATATTTATAGCGTTTTGCATGCTTGCGGCTAAATTTCTGCCATTCGTAAAAGGCTAAGGACGAACTCGTATGTATTTTTGTATAGTTCGACCCATCGGTTCACCACCGTACATATTGCCTTCAGCATCTACGGCTACAAACTCTGCTCCCACTCCGCCAATCACATTCGGATCTGCAAAAGGTGTTAAGACAAAATAATTCACCCAACCCGTTGCAACATCACCTATTCTTATTCCCATCTCCCAGCCTGGGTTCTCTACATTGTCAGACTCAGAGTCAGCCACAAAAATATTGCCTAGCTGATCGAAAGATATTCCACTGGGCCTGCCAAATTGAGTCCACACGGCTAGAAACTCACCGTCCTGATCAAAGACTTGAGTTCGGCTATTCGAGCGATCGCCAACATAGACTTTTCCATCGTTATCAATCGCGATGGTATGCAATGCTCTAAATTCGCCGGGACCATAGCCTGTTTTTCCCCAAGACTTGATGAAAGAACCGTCACTAGCAAATTTCACTACACGATTATTGCCGTCATTATTGTGCCCATCAGCGACAAAGATATCGCCATTGTCTCCAATCACCACATCGGAGGGGGAAGTGAAGTGATCAATTCCACTGCCTTCCTCCCCAGGGGTGCCCAACACCATTAGAACTTCGCCGCTTGGGCTAAACTTGATGACTTGATGCGCTCTGGGATCACCAGCAGGCAGCCTATCGCGACGAACTGATTCAGTTACCCAGACATTACCTTCAGAATCAACATCCAGCCCGTGTGGCC
>CAJXQP010000279.1 GCA_913058275.1 uncultured Gammaproteobacteria bacterium
CAGGGCATAGGTGCCGCCGGCTATCACGTCGCAAACCGTTTTAGAGCTAGAATTTGCCGCTTGGATTGCTAGCAAGATGCGCTCACGCACAGCTTCGCTATAGGGATTAGTGAAGTCAATGTGATGAACCTTCTTCAGTTTACCGTCGAAGAACGAGACGTCGCGAGAATAGCTGTAGTCGATTAACTGATCCGGCACAGCAATAGATCCCGGTAGGAAATCGCCGTGAATGGCACCCACCGCATTTATAGCGACAATCTCGGTAACATCCAATTCCGAAAGTGCTGCAATATTCGCGCGGTAGTTAATTTCATGCGGCGGGATCTTGTGCCCAATGCCGTGACGCGGCAGGAACATGAACTCTTTATCGCCACTACCGATTCGCACGAGCCGAACTTTAGCGCGTGCGTAGGGCGTCTTTATCGCGACTTTTTCTAACTGCTCGAAACCCTGTAATTCCGACAGGCCGGTTCCACCAATTATGGCTAACATTACAAATCTCGATTGGGTCTGGGCTGTGAACATACGGTACCTGTCCAGCTATGGCAAATACAGCAGCGATAACCACAAGTTTCGTTAGAGAGAAAGAAGAATAGCGAGGAATTGACGAGTAAAAATGCAAAAAGAAGGGGGGAAGCACATAGCCAGAGGAAACATTCTGCGAGGTTTGCATCCTCTGGCTCGGTAATCGATATCTAGGCGAGCCAACTAAGACTTGGCGAAGATTGGTTTTATCGAGTAGCTTCCTCACTATTCATAAAACTTAAGGATATTCCAAACCTCAAACACCACTTACGAGTAGAAATGCAATACACATCACAAAAAGCCCGCTTCTCCAGGTGCAAGACTTACCGATTCAGCCTCAGCAGGTCTTGGAGTGGAGGTTCTGGTAAGGCTGTATTCATCGGATTGACCCCTTCGACCGCTGATCAGGCAGAGGATGACCCCACGATTAGGCGCTGTGTTGGCTTCGCCCAAGCATGGGGCTGTAATAGCATGGAGATCGTCAACCTGTTCGCTTATCGCGCGACCAACCCTGAAGACCTGAAGCGCTCTGCAAAGCCGATTGGCAGAGACAATGATCGCTGGATTGCCGCGGCTATCAGCGAAGCGGCTGAGAGTATCGCCTGCTGGGGAAATCACGGTGCGTTCCTGGAAAGATCGGAATCGATACGAGACCGCTACCCTAAGCTACTCTGCCTCGGCATCAATGCTTCGGGAGAGCCCAAACACCCACTGTACATAAAGGCCACACAAACGCCATTTGCGTATGATGGATAAGCTGTACAATAGGACCCTTCGCAAGCATACGAGTCACATAACAAAGCAATGAAACTACTGCACAGAATCTCTCGATTCGTTTGGAATCAAAAATGGATCGATCTGCGCCACAAGAAAGCCATCTATAAGAAGCTGTGCAGCTACGGCGACGTGCCGGATGCCCCTTTTGCCACAGATTTTTTTGGCCTTACGTATCAAGGCAACCTCAATAACAGTGTCGAATTCACTCTTTACTATAGGGGCGCATTCGAAAAGCCCCTACTGTTCTTCCTGCGCGATACGATGCTAAACCTGAGGCAGTCAGCGAGTGGGGCAGCGCAGTCCTTCTTCGACATAGGCGCAAATATAGGCCAGCACTCGTTATTCATGTCCCTGTACGCCGACCAGGTGAATTCATTCGAGCCCTACTCTGTCGTCAGCCAGAAACTCGAACGCCATGTCGAACTGAATGAAATTGGCAATATACAGCTACACAAAGTCGGTCTCAGTAACCAGCAAGAAGAATTAGATTTCTATGCCCCAACTGGCCGCAATCAGGGTATAGGTTCTTTCGACGCGGGCACGGTTAGCAAGGGAAACAAAAATCTCGGTAAGTTAGCTCTGGTTCGCGGCGATGACTACCTCGAACAAAAGGCGCTGCAAGAGATTTGTTTGTTAAAGATTGATGTTGAGGGTTTCGAGAAGAATGTTGTAGAAGGATTAAGAAATACGCTAGAAAAGTCTCGTCCGGTGGCAGTAATTGAGGTCACCTACGGCAATTCACTCTCCTTTGCCTCCCTAGATGAACTCACAGCTGCACTGCCCACAGACTACGTGCTGTTCCGGTTCAACAACCGCAAGGCAGATGGCAGCAAGGCAAGACGTCGTGGAGCCAAAGCGAAGCTTAGCGGCGACTACGAGCTCATACCCTTCAATGAGTGGCGCAGTACTGGTCAGGACGATGTGATTGCCTGCCCGAAAGAGAAGCTAAAACAACTTCCTCGAAAAAACTCAGCCTAAAACCTATGAGCTGGACACGAATTTGAGGCGAAAAAAAGGCCTAGCGCTAAGAATCCAATCCTAACCTAAGCCATTTCAACACGTTCTTACCTAATCTATCGGTGCTGCTATAGGTATCTTTAGTAAATTATTGTTTTATATCTAGTTCTGCACATTAGCCTATCTGAGAGAAAACCGCTTCCTGTGGCATTTGCCCGTTATCGATGCTTATCTTCAAGGCATTAGAGGGCTCGTCCCTTCATAGCTCCCCAAAGAAAAAGGTGTTGAAGGACAGGCTGGTGCGACTAATATCCTCCTCTACTTCTTGCACTGAATGACGCACATTAGACGGAAACAGCAGAATATCGCCAATAGCGGTTTTGATGAAGTACTTGTAGGCGTTGTAATAGGTGTCGGCGCTGCGTAGCAACTCGTACCAGACCATGTCTTCATTACGATAGAAATTGATGCCGTCGTTCTTTGCTAGATTGATGTAAAGAATCCCGCTCACCACACTATTGGGATGCGCGTGGCTGTGATGAGATTCACCGCGGCGTGACAACGTCAGCCGGGACTGCGTAATTTGCAGACTCACATCGTTCGACGAATTATAGACCTTCGTAAATAGTCATCTAAACAGGCTTGTAGTACAGCACGAATACCGGACATCGCCTCACTAGCCAATACATTCTTATTCTTAGAAGAGTGATTTGCGATCGCACGAATAGGATCGTCCAACTCGCTCTGCATGAACTCTAGTTCGGCTTCAGAAAAAGCTCTTCCAAGTTGCGACCTGTACAAGGGTGTCGCAAACAAATTCATTACTGCTGATTCCATGCTTTCTTCCTTAGAGACTAATCAGACCACAGCAAACTGGCCGGTTTATAAAACACTATTCAAGCCGAAACTGAACAAGATATTATTGTATCGCCGCCGGTTTATTCCAACTGCGTAATGGCATGCATCTCCACCGAAGTGCAGCCATCGAATTTGGCAAAACGCTTAAGCTCTGCTCTTAAATCAACCAGAAAAGCCTCTCGGTTCTTCACGCTTCTCTCTAGATATAGATTCATGACATGAAACACACCAGCCTTCCTATCTGCCTTCGCATCGAGGCGCGCAACGAATCGATTGCCACGCAGTATCGGCAGGCAGAAGTATCCGTACTTGCGCTTCGCTTTCGGCACATAACACTCGATTTGATAGTCGAATTCGAAGAGCGACGCGAGGCGTTTGCGCTGAATGACTGCATTGTCGAATGGCGAGAGGATGCGTAACTTAGGGCTGGGCAAACCTTGCTCGATAACGTCTAGGGATTTTGGTGTTGCGTAATAAATCTGTCCATTAACTTCTAGCTCCTGCAACATGCCCTCTTCAACAAAATTAGCTACAGTTTGCGACATCTGTTTTCCCAGACCTTTGCGAAGATAGGTCAGTTCTCCAATCTTAGCTAGGCCCTGCGCACGCAGATAGCTCCCGATCAAATGACCGCACAACTCTTCGTCAGTTGGCGTGCTGACATCGATATCACTAGGCAACACGCGCTCGCGCAGATCGTAGACTTTATGAAAATTGCGGCGCCGGGGAACCATTAGTTCACCCTCCATGAAGAGTTGCTCCAACGCTATCTTCGAGGGAGAGCGCGCCCACATGGCATCACTGGTTTTCTTATCTTTGAAATCCTTCGCCGATAAGGGCCCTTCCTCGCGAATACGCTTCAGAACCTTCGTCACCTGCTTAGCATCTTTCGAATACCAATGGGTATCGCCGGAGGCGAAGCGCTGCATCATCGGCAGCGAGTACCGGTAATCTCTCATCGGCAAGATGGCTAAAGCATGAGCCCAGTGCTCGAATACGGCTCCTTGGTCCTGCAACAAATCGATATCGGCAGCCTTGAAGGCAGAGACTCGATTCCAGAGCGTATGAATGTGCGCTCTAGCGACCACCGAGAGCGTATCGATCTGTACATCTGTCTCTTATACACATCTGACGCTGCCGACGAA
>CAJXQP010000280.1 GCA_913058275.1 uncultured Gammaproteobacteria bacterium
TATAAGAGACAGTCTTACCGCTATTCGATCTTGGCTGCCTCTAGCAGAAGACGGCATGGCGAAAGCGCAACTCAACTTGGGACACATGTATCACGAGGGCCTCGGAGTCGATATCGATTACGGCATTGCCCTTGATTGGTACGAAAGTGCCGCAGCAGAGGGGCTGCCCGAAGCGCTTTTCAATATCGGCCTGCTCTATCAAAATGGCAGTGGCGTAGAACAAAATCTTGATAGAGCGATTGAGTTATATACAGAAGCTGAGCAACAAGGCGTTGCCGCCGCTAAGTATATGCTAGGTGCGGCACAAATAAGTGGAGAGGGCCTTCCAAAAGATAGCGAGGCAGGACGGGCGCGTGTTTTAAGTGCCGCGTTGAGTGGCGTGCCATCTGCACAATTCACCTACGCGACACTAGCCCTTTCAGCTGAGGGCGCCCTTGGGATACCGAATAGCGGAATCATGAGCTTTATCAACCCAGATATGCCGGCCGAGGGAGACCCGCTAATCGCCTATATTTGGGCCAGAATTGCAAAGGAGAACGGATTCGAGTCCATTGAAATTGATGATGTGATAGACATAGCGCTCATTCTGCTCAGCGGAGAGTCACCGGACGCGGAAGATATCGTGGTTGAATGTATCGCGAGCAATCTTGAAAATTGCCCGACTGCGGATTAGTTGGGGGTGAAAACTATCTCGATGCGTCTATTAAGCGCTCTCCCCGCGGCGGTGTCGTTATCAGTGATTGGCACTGTGTCCGCAAGCGCCGTCAAGTAAATATCCCCGGCCCTGACATACAATTCGTCTAACAAATATTCGGTCACGGCAGCCGCCCGCGCAGAAGAGAGGTCCCAATTATCACTGTACCTTCCGCCGAACGGTAATCTTACATTATCAGTATGACCTTCTACCCTGGAGATTCCATTTAGCGGCATCAGGGCCTCACCGATGCTATTCAGGAGGGGTATGAAGTTCGCTCTTAACTGGGCCGAGCCACTCGAAAAGCTTTGATCCCCACCGATTTTTATTACTACGTCGTCGCCATCAATCCGTACTTCAGTCTGGCCCGCAGCAACCTCCTCAGACAAAGAGCGCATCACGGTCCTATAAACCGCGAGTAACGCGTCTGTATCCCTGCCTGACGCCGGGCTCTTAATGATCCGAGAACTGTCTATCACTTCGATAGTACTGGTAGTTTCAGCTTGCGCTGTTGCCACTTGGAGGAATATCTCAATCAGGCCCGCGCTAATGCCCCCCAAGTCTGCAGCACTTAGCTCGCGCGCTGTGTCTCCTGCATCTGGATTCAATAATTCAACCAACACACGATCGTCCTCAATCCTTGTGTCTACTCTGCCCTCTCTTATCTCAGTGGCCAAACGACGCCGGATGACTTCGAGACCGTTAGAGGAATCAACGTTAGTCTCCTGCCCGGGGGCACCATCAGGCAATGAGAGCGGTGTTTGCTGGCGCCCTTCTTCAATTATGTCGAAAACTTGGGGATCGACTTGCTCGGATCTAAACTGTTGCATAACTACGTTTGCGTCAGTCGTATCTTCAAAAACCTCGGCATTTCTTTCAGAACCTAAGATTGAATCGCTCTCCGCCTCCGTCGTCTCCACTAGTTCAGGCGTGAAAATCGCAATAGACAATGCTATTACAAAGAATGCCATGAGCAGAATTGCCATATCAGAAAACGTGCCAAGATAAAGCGCCGCCACGGGCGGACAGGTGGGGCAATCTTCCTCTGCAACAATTTCGACCGGCGCTCTCTTCTTTGCCATAAGACGCCGTTACTCCGTGCCGTATTGAGAGAGTTTAATTTCGATCCGTCGATTTTGCGCTCGGCCCTCAGCCGTTCCATTAGAAGCAACGGGCACCGAATCCGCAAAACCAACTATCGTAAATCGTTCAGAATCAAGGCCCTGCATCCCAATGAGAGCTGTTGCAACCGCACTCGCTCTTGCCGCAGAAAGATCCCAATTCGACCTGAACGCATCGCTAAACGCTATAGGCTGATTATCCGAGTGACCCTCGACCCTTATACTCCCCGCATCCACGATAGCCCCTCCAATTTCCTCGAGAAGCCTCTGAAACTGTGCCGTGAGCTCCGCGCCGCCAGATCTGAATGAACCCTGGCTAGCGATACTAATTTTTATCTCGTCGTCCTCTCGCTCAATCTCTATGGCCCCAGTCTGCACCTGACTTCTTAGGTTTGATCCTAAGCGGTTGAACTGCTCTCCGACAGTGTTATCGACGGCCTCAATTGATTCGGCGTCAACATCTGAAACTGAATAAACTTGAACCTCGCGAATCAGTTCAGATTGGACTTGAGCCACTCTCTCGGATATGTCTATGACCTGCTGTGGGACGATACCTTCACGCTGCCTTAGTAGGCTTTCCCGAGAACCATCGGAAAATGCTGATACATTTATTTCCACTATCAGCACATCATCTTCCAACTTGACCTCAGCCTCACCGAGTTCTATTTCGGGAGCCAGGAACGCTCTGAGTACTTCGAACTCCCGCTCAGCGTCGTACTTATTGACGATGCTCTCGATGTTATTGAGTGAGATTTCGCCCCCGGTGGCTCTCGCCTCCTGACGCAGAGTATCGCTCATCTGTACGAAAATATCGGGTTCCGAAAACGTATCTATGAGCAACGCACCCGCCAGAGGCGGTTTAATTCGCAGGTCGATCGTTTTGAGCCCGAAGGCAGCTCGCATAGACCCACTAATTTTTTGAAAATTCTGCTCTTCGAACTGAGTTTGTGCCAGCATGAGCACAAAGAAGGCCATCAATAATATGGCCATGTCTGAAAATGTAGCCATCCATAACGGCACACCGATTGTGCAAGGCGGGCACTTTGACTCTTCGTTGTCTAGTTGAACCGGTTCGGAGGGGTTTACACCATCTAAAGAAGCTTGGGGTCCAGGCTGTATAACCGCAGCGTCAACCATTCGATCTCTCCTAGGCCGAAGTACGGATGCGTGGTGCTAAGTAAGAGCTTAATTGCTCCTCTAGAACGCGCGGGTTACCACCCGCCTGCATGAAGAAAATCGCCTGCATAATTATTTCTTTATTCAGCACTTCAGATTCTGACTGCACGCCTAATTTATTGGCTGCAGGTAAAAAAAATGCATTAGCCATGAAGGCGCCATAAAGTGTCGTCAGTACCGCTGTCGCCATTGCCGTGCCCAGCAGAGCAACATCGGACATATTATTCAGGAGGCCAACAAGTCCTACTAGCGTACCGATCATTCCCATGGCAGGCGCAACCTCACCGAGATACGCGAAAACTGAAATACTATGTTTGTGTCTTAGTTTCATCGCCAGTAGGTCTGCTGTGAGCGTCTGTTTAATGACCTGGCCCTGAGAGCCATCCACCAGCATGCGAATACCTTTCGCCATAAATATGTTATTGATTTCTTGGGACTCGAGCGCAATCACTCCATCTTTTCGAGCGATTGTCGCCAAATCTACTAACTGCGCGATTAGATCAGTTGGTTTTTCATTTTTATTTCTGAATAGGGTGAAAAATGATGGTAGAAATCCTCTAAGTTCTGCCGGCGAGGCCTTCAAAAAAAGAGCAGCAACCATTCCGCCAAATACAATTTGTACGCCCGCGGCATCATAATAAGAGTCCCAGCCCATACCGGGTAGTTCCTCAAATTGCTGAGTTAGCGCGAACATAATACATCCGATGCCCCCAAGGAGGCCTATTACTGAAGCTATATTCATTTTTAGTTCCTACTTCTACTACTTAAAATTAGTCAGTGGTTGTCATTGAGCTCATAGCCTGAAGCCGCGGGTTTAGTTTACTTAAGGAAAAATGAGTAGAGACAATTGGGTTCATACTGCTTTTTTAACTTTACAAAGCTTAGATAAATAACTAAGTCAAGATTGTCGTGCCAACACCTACTGGGCTCTTCTGTCAAAATATAGTCTTACGCAAAGTAGGATTGCACACGATATTATAATCATTATCGCGAAGAGTTCGCTTAAACTAAGCCCTAATCTAAACGCGAACCTCGGCCCGAACGCCAGGTAAAAGACCAGTGCCACACTTACTAGCAATATTTTTCGGATTCGCAAGCAAACTGGACACTTAGTGTCTAAAAATAACTTGAACGCGGCTAGCAACGATTTCACAATATGCATTCCCCGATATGAACCAGCCTTTTACCTCTAAAATCGCCAGATGAGCAGCGCTAACACTGTCTCTTATACACATCTG
>CAJXQP010000281.1 GCA_913058275.1 uncultured Gammaproteobacteria bacterium
TCTATTCGTCGGCAGCGTCAGATGTGTATAAGAGACAGGGGTTCGCCTGTGGCGGGGTAATTTTCTCCAGAGGAATAGAAGTTTCTTCACCCTCTTCAAGCAACTTAAACATCCACATGCTGTCGCCCCGATTAGAACCTGCCAGCAGGTTGCCTGCGGAAAACACCGTCACATACTGTTCGCCTTCGTGTTCAAAAATAGTCGGTGGCGCGTTAACCCCGGCGTCAGTCATAAACTCCCACAATTTGCTGCCGTCACGAGAGTCCAGTGCTGTAAAGCGGCCATCGTTACGGCCGGCAAACAACAGGTTACCTGCCGTGGCAACCAGACCGCTGTAACAACGACTGGACCAGCGTTGAGACCAAAGTCGTTGGTTAGTTCGCAGATCCATAGCTGCGACAATTCCCGTGACAGCAATGGGTGCAAAGCGCATGCTACCACCGGTATATCGATCACCTGATTCAACTTGTTCGACACCATCGCGGGTAGTGTAGGCCGCCTGCCGCTCACCGGCGCAAACGTACATTACCCCTTTATTTGGGTCTACTGTACTTGGTGGCCAGTTTGCTTCGCTGCGACGAAGCAGCACGGGATCATCCCAAAACGGAGTGAAGATGGCACCATTGTTAACCATCGTGAATCCTTCAGGCGGGATATCTAATGTCTGAGTGACGAAGGCGTCACCTACAGGGTAGGGTTGCGTGGCCGCCGTTGCTTGGCGGGGCTCTTGAGGAACAGGCCGCTCCTCTATGCCAACAAGAGGCTCTCCGTTGGTTCGATCGAGAATATACACCCAACCCGTTTTCCCAGCCTGGGCCAGCCCCTTACGC
This sequence comes from uncultured Gammaproteobacteria bacterium, assembly GCA_913058275.1. Taxonomy (GTDB): domain Bacteria; phylum Pseudomonadota; class Gammaproteobacteria; order Pseudomonadales; family Pseudohongiellaceae; genus UBA9145. The sequence continues at coordinate 831 of CAJXQP010000281.1, forward strand.
GGCACGCCGTTATAATCCAGATCAAATAACACCACCGGGTTTGGCGCATCAAAGTCCCACAGATCATGGTGTACCTGCTGAAAGTGCCACCGATATTCGCCGGTATAGACATCCAGAGCTACGATGGAAGCGGTGAAAAGATTATCTCCGGCTCGTATGGCGCCATTGTAGTCCGGCCCAGGATTACCGGTAGAAAAATAGATCATACCGAGGTCAGGATCCACCGCTGGTGTATGCCAAACCGTGCCGCCACCGGTTTGCCAGGCATCATTGTCCGCGGGCCAGGTGTCATAACCAAATTCACCTGGAGCAGGCACTGTATAGAAGGTCCACAGCAAGCTGCCATCGTCTGCACTGTAAGCCTTAACACGCCCTCGTGCGGCGAATTCAGCACCGGCGAAACCGCTAATCACCATGCCATTAAAATACAGTGGCGCGCTGGTAATGGTATATCCCTCTTCCCAGGCCTCCGCCTGAATAGACCAAACCTCTTGCCCGGTTTCCTTGTCTAAGGCCTTTAACACACCGTCGAGTTGTCCTACAAAAATTTTGTCTTCGCCGAAACCTACTCCACGGCTGGTCCAACCACAGCAGATAGTTGAAATTTCTGAACTGAGATTTGCCTTGTTGCTCCACAAGACCTCGCCAGTTTCGATGCTCAAAGCGAAGACATCGTCTGCACCGGTTATGATGTACATGACCCCTTCATGGATAATGGGCTGTGCTTCACCGGAATATTTCGCTCCGACACCAGAACCTTCAAGATGCGTTCTCCACAGCGGACCCAGCTGACCAATATTTTCGGTATTAATTTGTGTAAGGGGAGAAAAATTACGGTTGTACAGGTCCCCACCGTTGCTGAGCCAACTACTGACGGGCAATTCCCTCAAGGTGTCGGCGTCGGGCCGAACTTGCGAAAATTCCGCTGCCTGCGATGATGAAAGATAAACAGAGAACAGCAGTACTGCCAGAAACCGGTGCTTAATTTTTTTCATTGTTATAGCTCTAAGTTGGCTTAATAGGGTCAGGAACAAATCAAGGTATAGGTCAAATAGCTTGTGACATTTGTACTATGCTCTTTATCTGGATGCAATCTCGATAGCATCTTACAACTTTGCGTAAGCTCAATGCGATCCTGGCCTTTTTAAGCGAGAGCTTTTTCAATACTTTCCCGGTGTAGACAAAGACAAGATTCGCAGATACTGTTTATTGCTCCTGAATCCCCACATGAGTTCAAGATGTCTATGCAAACTTCGACAATTTTCAGAACGGGACTTATCGCCATTCTAAGCATGGTTCTTGCCGGAGCTGCAGTCGCGCAGATTGCCAGTGAACCCTCCCCTTTTGAGACCGACAATCCAAATGCTGTTGTGCCCGGCGAACTATTCACCGAACCGCCGACGCTCATCAACCTTGGCTTTGAATGGCTGATTCAGGGGGATGACAATCGCAATGCCAGCGTCTCGGTATGGTTTCGCGAGCAGGGCACAACTGAATGGCGCGACGGCCTGCCGCTACTGCGGCTTAATGGCGAGCGCGTTTTCAGCGAGTCTCGCGTCGACGTTATCGTTCCTAACATGTTCGCCGGCAGCGTGCTGGACCTAAAACCCGACACCGACTATGAGACTCGATTTATTATCAACGACCCAGACGGGGTGATTGGCAACCCCGAACGTCTTGCGCTAGTGCGCACTCGCGCTGAACCTCAGCCCTACGCTGGCGGCAGGGTGCTTCACGTCTATCCCCACGGATACTCCGGCGAAAAGCTAGAGCCGGCCTTCGAGGGGCTAATGTGCGCCTATAATGAGTGGTGTGCTGGCACAGATTGGGCGACATCGGGCCGGCCTAGAGTGCGTGCTGGCGATACCCTCCTTGTTCATGCTGGCCTCTATAAATATAACCGCTACGAGTACACCAATAACGCCAACGTGAACCGATCGACGCCGCTAGACGGAACCTATTACTTAACCGCCGATGGCACAGCAGAGCGACCGATCGCGATCGTAGCAGCCGGCGATGGCGAGGTTATATTTGACGGTAATGGAAATTACGCGTTGTTCGATGTGCGTGCCGCGGATTACACCTACTTCGAAGGGATCACGTTCCGTAACTCCGAGATAGCTGTGCTAGCCGGGACGCAATTTCTTGTCGGCTCCAAGGGCCTCACCGTTAAGCGCAGCCGTTTTGAGAATGTCGGTGCTGGTGTATTCACGAACTATTCGGGGTCGAGCAATTTTTATATCGCCGACAGTACTTTTATGGGGCGCAACGATCCGGATCATCTGATCGGCTGGCAAGGCCAGATATGGGAACAGTTCGACGGACTGGAAGATCAGGTATTTCCCCCCGCCATGGCATCCTATGTGGCCATCAAGCTTTATGGCCCCGGCCATGTTGTCGCCCATAACTACATCGCCGACTTTCATGACGGGATTAACGTTGAGACATACGGTAATCCGGACGGTTCAGTTGCTTCAGGCCCAGGAATCCCCGACGGGCCTAAGTATCCGCCGCGCGAGTATTGGGATCGTCGACCAGTCGCGATCGATTTCTACGGCAACTACATTACTAACAGCCACGACAATCCGATTGAAGCCGATGGCAGCATGCACAATATTCGCATCATGCGAAATATTTTTATCAATCACCCCTCGCATGCGTTTTGCAATCAACCAGCACTCGGTGGTCCTGTTTACTGGATTCGCAATATCGCCTATCACTTACCGACAGGGTCAACCCGTTTAACCGCTGGCTCAGCTGGTGCAATTTTTTACAACAACACGATTCTGTCCGAGACAAATGTCATCGGCGCATCAAACGTACACTGGCGCAACAATCTATTTCTCGGCGAACAATCAGCAGATGAAATTTTCAGCGTGACTACTTTAACCAGCTACTCTTCGTCCGACTACAACGGCTTTCGCCCAAACCCGGACACGGAAATTTCGTTTCGCTGGCGCGCACCTACCTCAAAAATACTAGTCGACGTAACTGATCCGGACTATGAAGCCGAGCTTGAATCTCGGGAATTTGCAACACTCACAGACTATTCAACTGCAACAGGTCAGGACCGAAATAGTGTGCTCGTAGACTACGACATCTTCGTAAACGTGCCGCCACTTGACGCGCGAGATAACGAATCTTTACAAACTCTCTACGACGCGGCTGATTTCGACTTTCGGCTTCGAAGTGGCTCGGCAGCCATAGACCAAGCAATGGTATTGCCGAGCATAACTGATGGCTTCAACGGGCAAGCACCGGATCTAGGTGCACTAGAGTTCGGGGCAGATGCTCCTATTTACGGACCGAGGCCGCAATAGGAAAAATAGCAATAGGCTATGTTTTTGAATTATTGTTCAATCACGTCGCCCCTATGATTTATTCTCTACCCTAATC
>CAJXQP010000282.1 GCA_913058275.1 uncultured Gammaproteobacteria bacterium
AGATCAGCCTCGGTCTCGTGGGCTCGGAGATGTGTATAAGAGACAGACCAAAATCAATTCTTTACTACCGCCAACAGTTACAGTGGCTAGGCGGTATAGGTATTGTGGTTATTGCAGTGGCTATACTGCCAATGCTAGGTATCGGTGGCATGCAAATCTATCGAGCTGAAACGCCGGGGCCAATGAAAGACGCTAAGTTAACGCCGCGTATCGCTGAAACCGCCAATGTCCTATTTAAAATATATCTAGCCCTGACAGCGGTTTGCGCTCTTGCCTATTGGTTAGCAGGAATGGATGGGTTTGATGCCATTGGGCACAGTTTTTCAACCGTCGCAATTGGTGGTTTCTCAACGCATGATGCCAGCATAGGTTTCTTTGACAGTGACCTGATTATGGCCATATGCGCGTTTTTCATGATCATTTCCGGCCTAAACTTTGCCCTTCATTATCATGTATGGCACAACCGTCGACTAAGCTTCTATTGGGCAGATCCAGAGGCACGTATGTATCTGTATTTGCTTCTATTTGGCGCATTGATAACCTGCCTATACCTCTACTTTAGTGGCACCTATGGCTGGGAAGACAGCATAAGTCTCGGGGTTTTCCAGTTGGTCTCAATATTGACTACCACCGGATTTACCACCACTGACTTCAACTCCTGGCCAACGTTCTTGCCCTTCTTTTTGATCTTCCTCTCTTTCTTTGGTGCCTGTGCCGGATCAACCGGTGGAGGAATAAAAATTGGTCGTATGTTAATTATGGCTCAGCAGGGCATTCGTGAGGTCTATAGGCTCATACACCCCAACGCGGTGCTGCCCATAAAGATACGTAACCGTCGAATTCCCGACCGTGTTGCCGATGCTATCTGGGCGTTCTTTGGTGTTTATTTGGGCGTGTTTTATTTGATGGTGTTGCTGTTGTTAGCGTCGGGTCTTGATTATGTTACTGCCTGGTCAGCCACAGCAGCTGCACTGAACAATTTAGGGCCCGGGTTGGGAGCCGTAGCAACGAACTATGCTGACTTGGGGTCCTTTGCAAAAGTTGTTTTATGTTGGGGTATGTTGCTTGGCCGGCTCGAAATATTCACGCTTCTCGTTCTATTTATGCCAACATTTTGGAAAAACTAGCCGACCGAAAATCTTTTTCACAGCCGACCATTACGTCTACTACTTTTGCTTGCGCGCTTGGTAGTAGGCTTCTTCAGAAATAGCATGATACGCCGTGGCTTGCTTTTGAAAGGCCTTGACTGACTCAGCAATACGCCGAGAAATATCCGAATCATCGGCCAGTTCTTCCAGCATGTCCTCAGAGATATTGCGCAACTCCGCAACAACCTCATCGGGAAGCTTTCTAAGCTGAACGCCATGGGTCTCGACAAGACTCACCAATGCTTCATTGTTTCGTGCGGTATATTCATCCAGCATATCCTGATTTACTGCTCGTGCCGCTGTCTCAACAATCGCTTGCAAATCGGCCGGTAAACTCGCCAGTGCATCTTTGTTAACAATTAGTTCCAGGGTCGGACCTGGTTCATGCCAACCAGGGTAATAATAATACTTTGCCACCTGATGAAACCCGAGCGCTATGTCATTGTAGGGGCTTACCCATTCTAATGCGTCAATGACCCCTGTCTGCATAGCCGTATAAAGCTCGCCGCCCGCAATAGTGACTGATATTCCTCCCGCTCGGGTGATTACATCGCCGCCCATGCCGGGAATGCGCATTTTTAACCCTTTGATGTCTTCCATAGAGTTGATTTCACGATTAAACCAACCGGCCATTTGTACTCCCGTATTGCCTCCCGCAAAAGGTACTAGATTAAACTCATCATAGAGCTCTCGCCATAGTTCTAGGCCGCCGCCATAGTGTAGCCAGCCATTCATCTCTTGGGCATTTAAGCCAAAGGGGACTGACGTAAAGAAAGCTGCGGCCTTAGCTTTGCCGGTCCAGTAATAAGACGCTCCGTGACCCATCTCCGCAGTGCCCTGAGACACCGCATCAAAGACTTCAAAGGCGGGCACTAACTGACCAGCGCCGTAGACCTTAATCTTTAGGCGTCCGGCACTCATTGCCGCGACTTTGCTAGCAAAATTTTCTGGGGCCAACCCTAATCCCGGGTAATTTTTAGGCCATGTGGTGACCAATTTCCACTTAAACATTTCCTCGGGCTGAGCTACTTGAGTGACGGTTGATTGGCTGTCATTATCTGCGCAACCAATCAGTAACATGGCCATAAGTGTGGCTAATACAATTCGCATCCTACTTCCTCTTCTACTGATGAAATGAATTCTTATTATTAAATGGCGGCAAGGTTAGCTGAGGCAAGAATTAAAATTTTAGTGCCCGCCTGTTCAAACCTTACGTGCACGCGTGCCCGGGGGCCATTACCTTCAAAGTTCAAAATCACTCCCTCTCCATAAACAGTATGGTTCACCTGTTGCCCCAACTGAAAGCCCGTGTCATCACCCTGATCACTGCGAATAGCACTGGCAGCATAACTTGTCGGTCGTGCGATAGTGTTCTGTAGCCGCACTTCTTCGATAACCTCTTTTGGAATATCGCGGACAAATCGAGAGACGGAATTAAATGACTCACTGCCATAAATAGAGCGGCTCTCAGCGAAGGTGAGATACAGTTTTTGCATGGCGCGAGTAATACCCACATACGCTAACCTACGCTCTTCCTCTAAACGGCCTGGCTCGTCCAGTGACATCTTATGTGGAAAGAGATTTTCTTCCACACCCGCAATGAACACTAGGGGGAACTCTAATCCTTTTGCACTGTGCAAGGTCATCAGCTGCACTGCGTCTTGGTCTTCATCGGCTTGGCGATCACCAGAGTCTAACGCAACTTGGTCCAGAAACTGAGGTAGCGTGGGCAAGTCCTTGTCCTCCGGCTCAAAATTCCGGCATGCGCCGATCAATTCCTCTAAGTTCTCCACCCGCGCCTGTCCTCGCTCGCCCTTTTCGCGGCGGTGCATCTCGATCAGCCCGCTATACTGGATTGCGTTTTCAGCCTGTTCAAACAGTGGCAACTCGTCAAGTTGCCCACTCATCTCGTTGATCAGCTGCAGAAATCCTGCGATTGCATTGCTCGCTCGAGCGGCCAAGCGCTTTTCGTCAACCAAAACACAGGCTGCGGTCCAGAGTGAGGAGGTGTTAGCCCTAGACAGTTCGCGCACCAGCTCAAGCGTGCGATCACCGATACCGCGCGGCGGCACATTAACGACACGCTCAAAAGCAACATCGTCATGGCAATTTAGCATCAATCGGAGATAAGACAGGGCATTTTTTATTTCTAGCCGCTCATAGAACCTCTGACCACCGTAGATCCGATAAGGAATCTCCGCCTGCAGCAATGCGGCTTCCAACACTCGAGATTGCGCGTTTGATCGGTATAGAATTGCAGCGTCCTCGCGGCGATTGCCATCACTCACCCAGCTCTGTAATCGATCTGCAATGTATCGAGATTCATCGTACTCATTAAATGCGGCATATAGTGCAATTGGCTCGCCGTCTCCAGAATCAGTCCACAGGCTCTTACCAAGGCGTTCAGAATTTTTCGCAATAACCGCGTTAGCCGCTAAAAGAATATTAGAAGTTGAGCGATAATTTTGCTCTAACTTCACCGTGTGTGTTCCTACAAAGTCACGCTCATAACTGAGGATGTTTTCAACTTTGGCTCCGCGCCAACCATATATAGATTGATCATCGTCACCCACCGCAGTCATTGCGCTCACTTTCCCTGCTAACAGTCTTAGCCAAGCATACTGAACGGCATTGGTGTCCTGGAACTCATCGACCAAAATATGTTGAAAGCGTTGCTGGTAGTGTTCAAGCACTTGCGGATTATGTTTCCATAACTCCAATGCCCTTAGAAGCAACTCGGCAAAATCAATCACCCCCAGTCGGTCGCAGGTCTCCTCATAACCACGATAAATGCGCAACATCGTGGCTATGAAGGGGTCACCGCCCTCTTGGAAATGTGTAGAGCGCAGGCCTTCATCTTTTTGACCATTGATCCACCACTGGGCTTGCTTTGGTGGCCAGCGCTGCTCATCGAGATCCATGCTACGCATGACCCTCTTAACTAACCGTAACTGGTCATCGGAATCTAAAATTTGAAAATTTTCAGGCAACTTAGCATCTCGCCAGTGCGCTTTTAATAAGCCTGTCTCTTATACACATCTCCGAGCCCACGAGACCGAGGCT
>CAJXQP010000283.1 GCA_913058275.1 uncultured Gammaproteobacteria bacterium
TCTACACCTCTCTATTCGTCGGCAGCGTCAGATGTGTATAAGAGACAGACTTTCTCGTTACCAACATGACTGCCGAACATCCAGCTACCTACGAAGGTGGGTATCAGCCAGCGATCGAAGATTTTCTCTGCAGGTGCGGCCACAGTCCTACTCAGTGAAACACTAAACGTTTTGAATTTCGCCCCAGGCAGTTCAACTGCGGCACTATCGTCTTCAAACATGGAAAGTTGATCGCTGCTCATTGTCTCGCTACAAGTTAGGGGTGGTTGGCATGAGATGTGTAGGCAGCGTCTGCCGACGCGAAGCTGTCTTTTGGCCATAGTTTGAAGTTAGGTAGTCGAGTATTGAGCCTTCTAGCTCGGGGCCTAAATCACCCAGTCCTTGTGAGCTTTGCATCCATTCGATGCGACTCTTCCAGACTTCTCGATTACCTGAATTCTGAACGATGATTAGGCTTGAGTGACACTCGGTACAATTGTCGCGCACTAACTGCCAGCCTTCTTCTTGAACCAATTCGCCTGCAGTCGAACTTTCCTGCGCCGTCGAGCTTGCAGTGGTCAACAGCAGTGGAAGTGACAGCGTGATAAATGTCAGCCAGATTAATTTCATTCTATTCGTCATTATTTCTAATTCCAATATCGCAAATCGATGAACCTAAATTATACGACCTGTACGGCCACCCTATGACAAGCATTATTTAAATAGCCGCGAGGATTCCAGCCTGGTACTACCATGGGTTGTGAGCGGCCCTGAACATCCATTGCTCTAGCCCACACTTCGTAGTAACCAGGTTCAGGGAACTGTGCCCAAGTCTCCCAATGCTGCCACGCTAATCTGTTAGCCGGGCCTGCTAATGCCGATGGCAGCCAGGTGGCGCCGAAGTCGATGGAGATAAAGACGCTTACTATCTGATCGTCGCCCGCCCAGGCGTGACCGCGAACCGTCATTCGATCTCGTATGTCGTGGGTAATACCCGACTCGGGAAAGGTAATAAGTGACTTAACCGGCATTGATTCGATGACGCGCATGTCTTCATTTGGCACCCGTGTGCCAGGCGCCACAGGTGCGGATGGGACCGAATAAGAAGGTGGAGACATTTTTTCGCCATCGTGGACCTGATCGCGGATATCGATGCGATTTAACCACTTTCCTGAAACAGAAGCGGGCCAGCCAGCGCAGACGAGACGCAGTGGGTATCCGTTTTGCAAAGGGAGGTCTTCGCCATTCATGGACCAAGCGATAAGTGATTCTCGCTCTAGCGCCTTGGCGATAGGTACGCCGCGAGATATAGGATCGCGGTCGGGGTCGCCGCTAAGGTGCGTGTCCGCGCCGTAGTAGCCAATGTATTGAGCATCCGCAAGTACGCCGCAGTAATTAAGCACGTCGCGTAGTCTAACGCCGGTGAAGGTAGGGCAGCCGATGGCGCCCGTAGTCCACTGATTGCCACTCGCGCCGGGCACAAACTCGGCGCGCCCGTTGCCGCCACATTCTAGTTGCAACTGTAACGTTACAGATTCGAAACGTTCTTTGAGCTCGGCTATAGTGAAAGTCACGGAGCGCTCTACTGATTCGCCGCCAATCTCTAATTGCCAAGTATCCGGATCAATAGCCTCTGGAGCTACACCGTTGTTGCGAACGAACATGCGATTGTTCGGCGTAATATCGTCGTCGAGTAAATGGGCTGGAGTCTCGGCGTTGATAGGTCGATCGTTGAGTACGATGAGGCCGTCTTTGCCGGGTATTTGCATGGGAGAGCTTTCGGCAGCAAAGGCCGCTGGAATCAGACCAGCAGGCATGAATCGAGAGAAGGGTATGGTCATGCCCAGAGCGGTAGTCATAGCAACGAGGCCGCTTTTCTTCAGGAAGCCGCGCCGCGTTAGCTGATCACTTTCACGGCCCCACAGTACTTGGTCTGCCGCAATTGGGTTTTTGCTATAAAGTTCACGTATGCCCTGTTTTTGCTTTTTACTCATAAGAGATCTCTTGTGCTGTTCGTCAGCATTTAATTTTATTGCTCAGCTTCGTCTAGTCGTGCGCCGGCAAGTACTCCCGGAAGTGAATAATTGCCCTCATGACAGGCGTACTCATAAAGAATGTCGTCGGTCAGATTCATTGGCATCTCGGCGGAGAAGGATTGGACGAATGTGTCCGGATCTTCTGCCGTGAAACTGTAGTTCATTACATCATTGGACACTCGTGTAAACCGTTCGGTGATACGAAAGTTTTCGGTCGCGTTTCGAAATCTCTGGCTAGCGTTTAACCTACTCGTTTCGACTACGAGTGTATCTCCCTCCCAGTGACCAACCGAGTCTCCCATCCAAGGGCGAAAGGCGTCGGGCAACGGGTCGGCATCGATACGAATAATGCGTGCGTCATGCACCATCTCCACCAGAATCATCACATAGCCTGGAGACTGTACGATCTGATAGTGATTGTTATACAGAATAGGCAGCATGGGTGGTCCACTGCTGGAGCCAAACGACATCAGACAGCGCTCGGCTAATGGACGACTCTCGGGTCCTGCGAAGGCGCCACGCGATGCACGCAGCTGCGCGGCTAAGCGCAATCGCTCTTGGGCTTGGGGTGTATAGGCAGGCATGCGTCCATTTGGTGGGTCTATTAGCAAGGAGCTGCGAAATTCTCCGTTATAGCGTGCAACTTGAGTGCCGTCGTCAAACCAGAAGTTGTTGTAGCTATCGGTGAGCTCAATGCGGTCTTTCACAGGAGGTATGCGATCTGGATCGCTGGGCTGATCCTGCTCAGTAGTGTAGTCGGCCACAGCTTGTTCCAGCTGCATTGCTTCTTCGCGGTTCAGTACCAGCTTGTCGCCAAATTCTTCTGGGCGAGAGAAAGGGGTTATCGTGTTACTAGTCCACATGCCCTGCAAATCGGGGGCTCCGTCTACCGTTGTGGCTACCACATAGTCGGAGTCCTGAGCATTGGTGCTAAGTGGGAGCAGTAAGAATAGGGAAATAGCTGAAGAGGCCAGCAACAGTGTTCTTGGCAATCTGGCCGAGCTAAACGCAGAAGTGGGATTGAATGCTGTTTTCATTTTTATAGCTCCCTAGTCGGGCTTTATTAGAGGGTAGGCTGTGGTAAATAGTACGCTTATGCGACGGTGAGGTTACCAAAAATGCGCAGTCAACTCCATGCGATTCATGGCATTTGTGCTCCCTTTCACAGTCAGTGCTCGATGAGGGTATTTACAGGGGTTTAGTAAGCTTCAAAAGGAACCGATCGGTGCTGCGGTTGAGCCGAGGGTCGAATATGCTGCGGCTATGGTCGTCCGTGGAAACTCGCAATGCTTCACTGGCCTCAACCTCAAAGCCAGCCTCCTCAGCTAGCTCCACCGCCTGTTGAATCTCCATTCGGTGCAGGTCTCGATTGTCCAAGCCCGCTACACCGACATGATCGGTAATGCCGAGTACGCCTCCAGGTTTCAGCAAGAGCCTAAGTTGTTGGAGCATTTGCATTGCACGTTCTGAATTGGGATTGTAATAGTCATGCAAAGTCTGCGCTACGATAATCAGATCCACGGAGTTATCTGCCAAGCCGATTTCCTTGAGTGGCCTTACGATTTGGACAACATTGCGTAGATCGCCTTGTTCTATCTTGGCGTCTAGCGCCTCGCCCTGAGAAATGTTTTGGCGATCTTCCACGAAGCGTAAACCGCGTTCTGTGTTCTGCGCATACACCGTTCCATTTTCACCCACTGCTTTGGAGAGGATGAAGGTGTAATAGCCGCCAGCGGCATACAAGTCCAATACCGTCATGCCTGCTTGGATGCCAAGAAATTCAAGAACCTGAACCGGCTTTCGAGCACTGTCTCGTGCGAAGTCGGTTACCTCTCGATCGGGGCCCGATAAGGCCAATTCGAGTGCCCGTGTATCGAGACCCTGACCTAGGCAGGCGGAAGTAAACAGCAACGATAAAAAGGCTGCGGAATAGGCGAGCGATGAGTTCAATGAAAGAGGGGTACATTTTCTCTTCATTTTAGGATCCTAGTGTCTTTGGTTGTGGTGTAGTGCAGATAAAGAGAATAACAGATTGAGCGAACGCCTCACTTGTTTTCAGGCCGTGCAGAGCCTCATGGATCTTATCCGGCCCACAGTGATTTACCGCAGTGCTATACTTAAAATCGACTCCTGTCTCTTATACACATCTGACGCTGCCGACGAATAGAGAG
>CAJXQP010000284.1 GCA_913058275.1 uncultured Gammaproteobacteria bacterium
ATCTACACCTCTCTATTCGTCGGCAGCGTCAGATGTGTATAAGAGACAGGTTATCACGTTGCCCAGATGTTCCTGTGGAACGAGTATATTCGCCTTCACGATGGGCTCACGCATCTGTGCAATAGACATTACTGGAGGCAGTCGCGAAGGACTATCCACCTTGAGCTCCTCGCCATTCTCTAACAACACTTCATAGACAACGGTGGGCGCCGTGGTAATGAGCGAGAGGTCGTACTCGCGCTCGAGGCGCTCCTGAATTATTTCCATGTGCAGCATGCCCAAAAATCCGCAGCGAAAGCCGAAGCCTAGCGCGTCAGAATTCTCGGGCTCAAAATGCAAAGAAGCGTCATTTAATGTCAATTTGGCTAGCGCGTCGCGAAAATTTTCAAAATCGTCGGAGGATACTGGAAAGAGCCCGGCATAGACCTGAGGCTGTATTTTCCGAAATCCGTCTAGTGCATCTACATCAGGAGTTTTCGCTAGCGTAATCGTGTCACCGACTGGAGCGCCTAGAATTTCCTTAATACCGGCAACGATAAACCCAACTTCGCCTGCTGCCAAAGAGCCCGTCTCGGTTCGCTTCGGCGTAAACACACCGATGCTGTCTACTATATGAGACTTACCCAAAGTCTTCGCGATGATCTTGTCGCCCTTGTTCAGGGTACCTGCCATGACTCTTACTAGAGAAACCACACCCAGGTAATTATCGAACCAGGAGTCGATGATTAGCGCCTGCAAATCGGCATCTCTGTCTCCCTCAGGGGGTGGGATTTTAGCGATAATCTGCTCGAGGATCTCGTTGATGCCAAGACCGGACTTCGCACTCGCGCAAACAGCCTCGGAGGCATCGATACCGATTATTTCTTCAATCTCCACGCGCACTCGATCGGGCTCTGCCTGAGGCAAATCCATCTTATTCAGTACGGGAATGACTTCCAAGCCCTGCTCTATTGCTGTGTAGCAAGTCGCTACTGACTGGGCTTCTACACCCTGCCCTGCATCTACGACGAGTAAGGCTCCCTCGCAGGCCGCGAGTGAGCGTGATACTTCGTAGGTAAAATCAACGTGACCAGGCGTATCGATGAAGTTTAGCTGATAACGTTTCCCGTCCAGCGCATCGTAATGCAGGGTCACGCTCTGCGCTTTGATCGTTATGCCGCGCTCGCGCTCAATATCTAAGGTATCGAGAATCTGCACATCCATCTCGCGATCACTCAGCCCACCGCAGGTCTGAATGAAGCGATCGGCAAGCGTAGATTTACCGTGGTCGATATGGGCGATAATCGAAAAGTTTCGAATGTGGCTTAGGTCAGTCACGGAGCAAATAGGTCACAGTAGGAGGAATCAGACAGGGTGAAATTAAGCGGGCAAGTCTACAGCAAATGAAACCGAGTGTCAGGACAATTAGCGAGTTACACCGCGCAGGACATGGCCTGCACGCCTTGAGCGGATATATTTTAACGGCACATCCCCTTATGGGTCGAGTTCCAGCGCCATAGTCGTGCCCTGTCCCTCACGCACTATACGAACAGGAACGAATCCCGAGCTTGGGAGATTGCTAGCAACACTAGCAAATTTAGCGGCTGAATCGATCTCCTGCCGATTGAGTGAAACGATAACATCCCCAACCAGCAAGCCTGCCTCACGGCCGGGGCCTGCATTCAATTCTGCAATTTGCACACCACTCAATCCAGTAACTCGGCGCACATCATCGCTCAGCTCGCTGACTCGAAAACCTAGTGGATTTGTGCGCTCCCGAACGACTTCGGGCTCGGCGACAGCAACGATATTAGTCGGCGAACTACCCAAAACCACTGTGAGATCTCGCAGTTCGCCCTCGCGATAGACAAGCATCTTCGCCGCGGTGCCTGGACGGTATTGCCCCACATAGAATGGCAGATCAGTGAAATACTCTATGTCGTGCCCGTTAAATTCGAGAATAATATCATCAATCAGCACACCGCCCTCTTCTGCTGGGCTGTCTATCTGCACATCATCGACGAAGGCGCCGCGCGGCCGTTCCATATTGAAGATTTCGGCAAGTGCATAGTCCACTTCACGCATCCGTACACCCAACAGCCCACGCTCTACGGCACCGGTATCACGCAATTGCTCCATGACATTCATAGCCACATTGCTGGGAATCGAAAAAGAAATGCCGTTCGAGCCGCCGGTGCTGCTTAAGATCTGCGAATTGATGCCTATGACATCTCCCTCTAGATTAAACAGGGGACCACCCGAGTTACCCTGATTGATTGCGACATCAGTCTGGATGAAGGACATGTAGTTGTAGGTTGATCTTCCAGGCATCGAGCGCCCTTTCGCGCTGACAATGCCGGCTGCTGCAGAAAACTCCAAACCAAATGGCGAACCGATGGCTAGCACCCAATCGCCTACACGTAGACTGTCGGAGTCACCAAATTCAACATACGGCACATCTTTAGCGTCGATCTTCAATAAGGCGAGATCAGAAGGTTCATCCAGGCCTATGACCTTAGCGTCATAGACTCTTCTATCATTAAGGGTGACCTGTATTTCATCGGCGTCCTCTACTACATGATTGTTGGTCATGATGTAGCCGTCGGCGGAAATCACAAAGCCCGACCCTACTGCCCCGCGTTGGCGCTGTTCCGGCAATCCTTCTATGTCTAGGTCTGGCTCTTGGCCTGGATTTATTCGTCGCAATAGTTCTTCGATCTCATCGTCGCCAATCGAGCTTCGGCCAGAAACATTTTTGGTAGTGGAAATCTCAACGATTGATGGAGCGTTATTTTCAACAAGATCAGCAAAATTTGGCAGGGCTGCTTGCGCATAGCTGCTGTTGCTTGTCGAGAGGAATAAGGCAACTACAAAACCGACCGATGACAACTTAAGGCGTGTTTGTCTAAGAGTTCGCATAAAAGATTTCCGCGTCTATGAAATACTGAACAGGCTGACTCGGCGGAGAGAACTCGGCCGGGACAAACTTGAATCGAGGCACTACTTTAGCACAACGCGAAGGGATGCATGCAAGCACGCAAGCCGTAAGCATTGGGCTTGAGGGGTTTTAGGCGTGTGCTTTTAGGGTTTTAGAAAGACAGTTTAGGGTTTTGCCTGCAACTCGTTGACTAGACGGTACAGCGGAGAATCCTGAATATGCTCGATGCGCACCGGCTCCTCATCGTCGAGAGTCAGACTTTCAACGTATTGACGCACGATACCGCCATCGACTAAGACTGGCACTTCGACGCCAGGCGTTGTTGCTGCAAGCGATAGAGTAACTGGCGATTCGCTATTTTCAGCAGATTGATCGGCTAGTGTTGGAATGCTAGAAGTGCCCAGGCCGCTATCCAGATTTAACTGCACAGCAACTAGGAATACCGCGGCCACGGAGGCGGCGATTGCCATCTTAGTAAACCCTTCTTTCCATGAAGACTGAGCCGGCGCTACCGTTACCGATAATGGCTCTTGAAGCTCAATTTGTTCAGCGATGCGCTGGCTAAGACCCGCGCTAACGGGCTGCGCAGACGCATGCAGAGCGGACTGAACCAGGGAGTAACGCTCCCAGGTTGCCTGCAGAGTTGGGTCCTGCTCACAAGATTTAAGAAAACGACGCAACTCCAAATCATCTGCCTCGTTATCGAGTAATGCAGATATTGTCTCGCTTAAATTCTCTGAGTCGTTCTGGCTCATTGAGCACCCCTGTGATTCTTCGATATTACTTAATAAAATTTTAATCCAAATAGTCTGTCTAGTTATTACCGACAGCTATCTGACTCTCTATTCGAGTAAATCCTTAATCTTCTTATCTATCGCTTCTCTCGCTCTAAAAATTCGCGACCGAACTGTACCCACTGGACAATCCATGACTTCGGTAATGTCTTCGTAGCTCAGCCCTGAAAACTCGCGAAGCGTAAACGCAGTGCGCAAATCTTCTGGTAAATCTTCTATCGCCTGTTCTATCACCAATTTTAGGTTGGCAGTGGCCAACTTACTCTCGGGATTCTCGATCTCCCGCAGTATGCTGCCTGCTTCGCTCTGCTCCGCGTCCGCTACTTCTACGTCGCTAGCAGGTGGTCTTCGATTCCTTGAGACCAGATAATTCTTCGCCGTATTGACCGCTATACGGTACAACCACTGTCTCTTATACACATCTGACGCTGCCGACGAATAGAGAGGTGTAGATC
>CAJXQP010000285.1 GCA_913058275.1 uncultured Gammaproteobacteria bacterium
ACTCTGGCGTGTTCACAGAATTGCCATTTTCATAACTAAAACTGTCGCGCACATCGCCGGTTGCGGTTGCACTCAAAGATCTGAAACGTGTCGCATTGCCAAGCTGGCGGGCAACTGCTACATCGATGGTTTCACCTGGGCGATTTTCTCGGGTCAGCGGAGCTACACCCGAACGCAGAACGACCCAACCTGAGTGGTGACAAAGATTGGGAGCGTCATCCTGAAATACGTGAAAGTTGGTATACAAATTAATGTGTTTTTTAACGGAGGCTAGCGCAGCGATTTCTTCCGGTAGATCAAAATCAGGACCGGTCTTTTTTGGAACGAAAATCGACTTGCTCATGCCAAGGCCCCAGGACCAGGTGCCAAATCGAGTTGGGATAGGCGCACCATCGGCAAAAGCTGTGCCGTTGTCATTGAGGAAGATATCAAGAAGAGGTAGAGCAATGGTGACAGCTCCACCGTCGAGTGCACCTTTGAGGAATCTGCGGCGACTTAGTTTTCTCATCAGAAATTCCCCGCTTTGGCTAGAGATAGCCCAGACTCTGCTGTGTGAATAGGTGATCCAAAGGTATCGTCTGCGGCAATAGTAGCATTTTCTGGCGATTCGGCAGGTCTCACTGAAGAGAATGCCTGGCTCAGTGCCAATTCGCGGAGCAGTTGCGGTAGCTGGTAATTCTTATCAACAAACCTATTTTCGAGCCACTTCAGACTATCTCTGTCATAGCGAAGTGACACAGGTCCGCCGGTGCCATAGGCGTACAATCGGTTCACCAGACATGCGGACAGTTTAGGGTGATTTCGCATTGCAGTGGCTAACCCGTCAACGTCGTCGTAGAAGATGCCATCAAGCTCGCCTGTGATATCTAGATTGGCACCGTTCTCTATCCCTCTGAAAATTCCAGCTCCATCGAAATTTTCTAGCGTAAGGCCCATAGGGTCTGTAATTAGGTGACAACCCGCACAAGAAGGGTTGCTGTTGTGCGCATCAAGTCTCTCTCGTGCGGTAGTGGCATGTTCGTTTTCTTCCAGAGTAGAGAAGTCCACATCAGGGGGCGGATCGGGCACTTTTTGACAAAGAAAGCGTTCTCTTAGCGCCTTACCTCTTAAGGTAGGCGAACTGCGTACTGCATGAGAATTTGCTGCCAAAAAGCTCACATGAGTTAGCAGGCCAATTCGTGGGCTATCATCATCAAACTCATAGGGGGTCCAGCCATCACCCGCCGCGGTACCGTACAAGGCTGCCAGAGGCATGGACATGAAAGTTTTGCGAGTGGTGAACAGGTCGCGATAATCGGCTTCGTCTACCAGTAGATGATCGATGATCGTGCGCAGCGTTTGCTCGCGAGCGTGCTCCAGCGTAGTACCAGTGACCATGGGGTATACCAGCGGGTCTTTTGCTAGGCTGTTGAATTCATCAAACGCTAACATATCGTCGAAGAATGTACGCATGCCTTCTTCGAGCCGAGTGCTGGCAAGGAGGCGGTCGACGGCGCGTGCCAGTCCTTGGGGCGTGTGCAGTTCGCCATTTTCGGCTGCTTGCAGCAATGCATCGTCTGGCGCTGCATTCCACAGGAAGAAGCTCAATCGAGATGCTAGGGAATAGCTATCCAAACGCTGCTGTGCCGGCCGTTGTGGATCTGGCTCTACACTATCAACGATAAAAACAAATTCGGGGCTGATGAGAATTGCTTCAAGGGCTAGGGCTAAGCCATCGTAGAAGTCCTCAGTTTGTTCTGCTGCGTAGCTGGCAACGTCAACCAGTTGGGCAAGTCGTGTTTCGTCCATTGATCCTCGTAGCAGCAACCGACCCGCTTCTGCAAGAAACAGTCCGGCACAGACTGGATCAGCGGCGATGGCTGACTCAGGACTACAGGAAATGAGAAAGTCGCGATGCTCTTCGTTAACGACCTTCTGGGCAACAGTTGCCGCCGCCAATTGGATTTGCGAAATTTGATCTGATGTCACACCCACGAATGCCGCGCCTGAAGCGAGAAGACCATCGGTCCTCTCCATAGGAGGAATCGGCGGCAACACACTTTCACTGATATCGGCGCCGAACACTTGCGTGATGGTATTTACATATTGCTTGTCGGTGAGCAGTCGAGTTCTTAGCGGTGATGCACTTTGTGACGGTTCCGCGGTCACAGCGGATTGCCGTTCACAAGCCGTCAGAAGCAAGCACGCTCCTAGGATTAGCAGGCAAGTGAGTGTTGGCTGATGGCTGGATTTTGGGGCGTACAAGATATGGCCCTTCTGTTATATGCGTTTTGTTCGTAATTTACAGTACTTGTGAGGCCGGTCAAGCCTAACATTGACAAGGCCTTAGAATCGGATGAACTTACCTCTGGCGGGCGACCTGATCCGCAGTGACCAATCCAGCTGAGTTCTCCCAAGAGTTGCGGATATAGCTGGCTGCGGCGGCAACCTCCTCGTCATCCAGCAAGTATTGAAATTCCTTCATGGGTTCGCGCCATTTTTGTGAGAGACCGTGGATTGGAAGTTGCGGGCCATAGAGGATGGCATTGATCATCGATGCTGGATTGTCAGACTGAACCACAAGACTTCCACCATTCAGTCTAGGGGCCATTTTAGAATCTCCCTGCCCGGTAGGTAAGTGACAAGTGCCGCAATGTAGATTGTAAACAGTGCGGCCACGCCCCATTACTTGGGGATCTGGCTCCACAGCGGCGGCCTCATCAACGGCTGGCAGACTCTTGAAATACATAGCTATGGAAGCAATATCCCCTTCAGATAGATGCGCAGTACTGTTTAGAATGACCTCATTCATCGGCCCATAGGACTCTATAAAATCATTGCGCGTGGTTTTCAAATAGTCTTCCACATCCTGCTGTAACCACAGTCCTAGGCCACGCGAGCTCGAGGTGAGATTGGGAGCGGACCAAGGGTAGTAACCTCCGTCGGCGACTCGATCCTGGTACTCACCTCCACTCATGGCAAGATGGCTGCGCTGCGCACCCAATGAATTCCTAGGCGTGTGGCAGGCACTGCAATGTGACAAGGCTTCAACGAGGTAAGCGCCTCGATTGAGCTGCTCAGATTGAGAGGGGTCTGACTCGAAAGCACCCGAATCAAAGTACAAGGCTTTCCAGAACCCTAGGAGTGCTCGCTGATTAAATGGGAATTGCAGTGCATTTTCCGGGGCCGTCTGACGCACAGCTGGGATGCTCTTGAGGTAGGCGAACATCGCAGCAATGTCTTCATTCAATACTTTGGTGTAGGCCGTGTACGGAAACACCGGGTAGAGATGCTCCCCGTTTGGTCGTACACCGTGCCTTAGCGAATTTAAAAATTCCCACTCAGTCCAGTTACCAATTCCTGTATCTGTATCTGGCGAAATATTGGTTGAATAAATTCTGCCGAATGGCGTTTCGAAGGGGAGCCCGCCGGCCATGAATTCGCCGCCGGGGATAGTGTGACAACTTACGCAATTCCCAGCTGTCGCCAGATACTCGCCGCGTGCGATTAACTCGGACTCGCTGATATCACTCACTATAGGGTCGTTGCCAGTGGTCAACTCTGCAGGCATCAAGATCAGCGCAATGACAACACTTAGCAATAGCGCAGCCAGCAGGGCAACATAGCGTATCGACACGGGTAATTTGATCATTCGGCCAGAAAATTTAGCAATGAAAAGACAAGCATATGTTTGTTTTGATGTTGCATAATAAGAGTTAAATTAGGCGTGATTCCCGAGGCGCTGTCAATAGTCATCAATTCCTAGTGGTATCGTCCACAATTCAAAAAAAACGAAGTTTGGCTTTCAGCTTAGGCATTCGCTGTGACCTAGACTTCACTGAGGCGGAGCGTCGTGTTGAGCTTGAGAATTAAAGCAATTACTACTAGTGTTGGTGCAGCACATAAGGACACAGACATGAAAACAATGAAAACCTTCGGTAACAGCAACAGTTTCCTGTTGCTGTTACTAGTTGTACTTTCAACAATAGCCCAAGCACAGATCAATTCAACACCTACTGCCCAGCAGGAGACGGAATTAGCTGTTCAATTAGCCGCCGATCGGCCTATTGCAGCCGGTCAGTCTTACTGGCTGTCTCTTATACACATCTCCGAGCCCACGAGACCGAGGCTGATCTCGT
>CAJXQP010000286.1 GCA_913058275.1 uncultured Gammaproteobacteria bacterium
TATAAGAGACAGATAAAAACCTTAGCCAGCTCCGATGGTTGAAGATCGAAGACAACTAGATCTATTCTTCTCGTGCTTCCTTTAACCGACTCACCTACACCTGGCACAAGCACTAGCAACAGGAGCGCAAACGATCCCATTAGCAAATACCAACTCTGCGCACGCCATGTTGCCACTGGAATATGAAGAGTAGCCACTAAAACGAGCATCCCTACGGCAGAAAAAATTAGCTGCCTCTTAAGGAAGAAGAATGGGTCTGAGTATTGACTGCTGGCTAAATCCACAGAGGCAGACGTCATCATCAACAAGCCTATAAACAACAGCAAAAAGGTAAATAACAGTATGCTATTCACTGACCGTGGCTGAATCGAGTCGATGAGATTATTTGTCGGTGCTACTGCTCTCGCCATACTCATTGCAAGGTCTCCACTGACTTTATGAAAGCGAAACCTCGGTGTTGAAAATTCTCAAACATATCGAAACTAGCACAAGCGGGTGAGAGCAAAACGGCATCACCAGCAGTAGCATGCTGTAACGCAACTTGCACAGCATTTTGCATATCGCTTGCGAAATAAGATTGGGTTTCAGCATCGAAATAGCTGTCCATTTCTACTGCATCTTGCCCGATAAGAATCACGACTTTGCCCCATTTATTCATCGCAGGTACCAGCGCGGAGAAATCTGCGCCCTTGGAGATACCGCCGGCAATCAAGACTATATGACCCGAAATATGCTCACCCAAGCCTTCAATTGCAGCCACAGTCGCCCCGACATTCGTTCCTTTAGAATCATTGTAAAAATCGACCCCATCAATATTTGCTACCCACTGGCAGCGATGTGGCAATCCTGAAAATTCGGTGATCGCCACCTTGATTGCATTCATGTCTATGTCTATCGCCATGGCTAGTGCTACTGCTGCTAATACGTTTGAAATATTGTGCTGACCAAAAACTTTTAACTCGTTTACTGAAACAATCTTTTCTAGTTGATAGGCTAGGTATAGATCGCCATCTTCTTTGAGTAGTCCTAGGCCGTTTATACCGGCTCGACCGATTCCAAAGCCCCACACTGCTGCATCACTTTCTTCGAGGGGATAACTCTCTTTGTCATCTCGATTGATAACTACTTGCTTACAATTAGTGAATATCCTTTGCTTCGCTCGGTGATAGTCATCAATTTCTTCATACCTATCCATATGGTCTGCACTCAAATTCAAGATAGTGGCTACTTCTGCCCCTAAGCTTTGGGTCGTCTCCAGTTGGAAGCTCGATAATTCCAGCAAGTACAGATCTTTCTCATCTTCTGCGATTAAATCGAGGGCTGGCTTAAAGTTGTCGCCATCTAGGTTGCCGCCTAGACCAAAATTCTTACCCGCCTTTCTTAATATCTCCGCCAGTATTGCAACTACAGTGCTCTTACCATTCGATCCCGTTACTGCAATGATAGGCGCGGTTACCTGCTTCGAAAAAATATCTATGTCACCAGTAATAACAACGCCAGCTTCCTTTGCCGCCTCGATTTCCACACTGCGAATACTTAAGCCTGGGCTAACGACAAGCTGCTTCGCTGTTACGAATGTTTCTACGTTAAAGTCACCCAATTCATATTCAACGTCTGGATACGCCTCAATTAATGCCGCAAGGCCTGGTGGTTCATCACGACTATCTACTACTTTGACTTTCTCGCCCATTGACGAAAAATATTTAACACAAGACAGCCCGGTATCACCCAGCCCAACAATCACGGTAAGACGGTCATCTAGCTCAGTCGCCATCAAAGTAATCCAAATTCTCTGTCTAACTAATTGAGCCTAGCGCAGCTTCAGAGTAGCCAAGCCAAACAAAACTAACATAACGGTTATAATCCAGAACCGCACAATAACTCTTGGTTCGGGCCAGCCCTTCAGTTCGAAATGGTGATGCAAAGGCGCCATTCTAAAAATACGCTTGCCAGTCAACTTAAAGGAAGCCACTTGAATGATTACCGAAGCCGTCTCTGCTACGAATATGCCACCCATTATGAAAAACACAATCTCGTGCCTCGAGATTATCGCCATAACAGCGAGTGCTCCTCCAAGCGCGAGCGACCCAACGTCTCCCATGAAAATTTGCGCGGGGTAGGTGTTGAACCATAAAAAACCAAGACCTGAACCCACTAGAGCTCCTGCAAAAACAACCATCTCACCGGAACCCACTACGTAAGGAATATTTAGATAGTCTGAGAATACTGTGTTGCCAGCCAGATAGGCGATCACTCCAAGTGCGCCGCCCACCATCACTGTCGGCAAAATTGCCAGACCATCGAGGCCGTCGGTTAGGTTCACCGCATTACTAAAACCTACGATAATGAAGCAACTGACTGCGATATAGAGAATACCGACATCAATAGATACATCTTTGAAAAAAGGAATAATATAGCTGGTTTCGACCGCACTAAACGCCGTGTAGTAAAGCGAGATAGCTGCGCTCAGACCAATGGTGATTTGCCAAAAGAGCTTCCAACGTGCAGGCAATCCAGCGGTGTTTTTTCTAAAAACTTTTCGGTAGTCATCCACCCATCCAATTGCGCCATAAAGTACAGTGACCAACAGAGTCACCCATACATAGTGATTAGATAGATCTGACCATATCAATGTGCTTAGGGCGATACTAACAAGAATCAGCGCGCCACCCATCGTAGGAGTACCCGCCTTACTTAGATGAGTCTGCGGACCATCGTCACGAACCACTTGCCCGATTTGGTGATAGTTCAGGCGTCGGATCATAGTTGGCCCGATTAACAGGGAGATACCAAGCGCCGTTAATATGCTAAAAATTCCGCGCACGGTAATGTACTGCAGAACAGAAAAGCTATTGTCGAACTGGATTAAGTAGTCTGATAACCAAACTAACATTGAGTTTCTCCGTCAATCTTGAGAGCCGTCACAACCTCATTCATCTTTGTACCGTGGGAACCTTTGATAAGAATTGTCAGATCTGAATTCGTAATACCAGCTAACGCCTCTATGAGCTCTTCTTTTGTCTCGAAATGCCTTCCTTTTCCCGCACAAGAAGCGGTGGCCAGCTTAGATTTCTCACCTGTTGTCCAGAGCGCATCGAGTCCTGCAGCAGCGGCATATTCGCCAACTTTGCGGTGAGCAGAATCAGAATCAGTACCCAGCTCTCCCATGTCGCCCATCACCAAGAATTTTTTTCCCGACAACTTCGACAAGACATCGATGGCTGCAATGAATGATCCGGGACTTGCGTTATAACTATCGTCGATCAAGTGACATCCATTCATCCCAGTCAGGCGAGATAGCCGACCCGACACTGGGTTCAATTTCACCAATCCCTCTGCAACATCTACCAGTCTCGCACCCGCCTCTATTGCAACAGCTGACGCCGCAACGGCATTTAGTACATTGTGTTTCCCGAGAAGGCGTATGCTTAGCGCTTGTTCACCTTTAGGTGTATGCAGATTAAAACTACTGGCTCCGTCTTTCTGCTCCACAACCTGTGATGCAAAGTATTGCGCGTCTCCCTTTGCATTTTCATAGCTAAATCTCACGCAACGTTTTCCCGCAGCTCGTGCCGACCAATCCTCAACGTATGGATCATCTGAATTCAACACCATGACACCATCGCTCTTCAAACCGTCAATGATTTCACCTTTCGCGACTACTACTCCTTGGAGAGAACCAAATCCCTCTAGGTGAGTAGTACTTGCGTTGGTGATGAGCGCAATATCGGGCTCGGCAGTTGCAACGCTGAATGCTATTTCTCCAGCAGCATTCGCTCCCATCTCTATGACCGCATATTCATGCTTCTGCTCAACCTTTAACAATGTCAGCGGAACTCCAATCGTATTATTGAGATTCGCCTCGGTAGCAAGACAGTCTGCTGAATTATTCAGTATTGAGCCGAGCATTTCCTTGACCGTGGTTTTCCCCTGACTACCGGTTAGCGCGATTACTATTGCGGCACTGCGCTGCCGATTTAAATTCGCTATCTTACCCAGTGCCACATGGGTATCAGTTACTCGCAATGCCGGCAATTGCGATGCAACCTCCCTGGAGATCACAGCTGAACCTGCACCTGCGCGCGCCGCTTCATCG
>CAJXQP010000287.1 GCA_913058275.1 uncultured Gammaproteobacteria bacterium
TGCATGACTCCTGAAACTACATTTAAATTGAATTTTGTTTTTAGTATACAACTGCTTACAGTTGTATTCGTGCTCTTAGTGTGGCCTATCCAGTGCCTGAACAGGGACGGCAATACTAGGGAGTGAGCGTGCTATTTGTCAAATTTTTATGCGCTGAGGCTCAGTATTCATCGTCATTTCAGCTTAATTAAGCCCCAACTAATAGCGCGTAAGTCCGGTGTCTTTCTCCTGCAATAACTAAGTGAAATCCCAGTTTAAGTCGTAGTAGCTAGTACAGCAAAGAAAGGTTGGACAGAATATTGTCATTAAACAGTGAAATACTGCTGCATTCGTTGTGTTACGTGGCCTTACGGCATATACTTCCGGCCGTTTTGCACGCTTAAATGCTGTAATAGCTTCAATTATCTTGCGTAGATTCGATGTGAACCGCTATCAATTGAAGTACAACTCTCATTGGCCAACGCGACGGGCAGAAAGTGAACGATAATAGACCAAAGAATCTCGACATAACCACCTTCAAGTACCCCTTGCCAGCAATCACATCTTTGTTACATCGATTGTCGGGCATCTTCATTTTTGTAGGCGTCGCCCTGATGCTGTATTTACTGGAGCTTTCACTCCAGTCGGAATCTGGCTTTGCTCTAGTCCTGGCGTTACTGGACAACGTACTAGTTAAATTTGGGGCTTGGGCGGTTCTATCCGGGCTGTTGTATCACCTGATAGCTGGTATTAAGCACTTGATTATGGATTTGGGTTACGGAGAAACGCTGAAGGGCGGCTTCATCGGAGCCTGTATCACTCTCGCCTTGGCTGCCGTGGCAATTATCACGGCTGGAGTATGGATATGGTAACGAATGTCACGAGTTTAGGCCGTTCCGGTCTTTCCGATTGGATGGTTCAGCGCTTCAGCGCAATTATCTTAGCAGCCTATTCGCTTTGCATACTGGCTAACTTTGTGATGAATCCAGATATGGATTTTCAGACGTGGAGTTCGATCTTCGAGGGCAATGTGATGCGCTTCTTTAGCCTGATCACCTTGATTGCTCTGTGCGCCCATGCCTGGATCGGTATGTGGACAGTATCAACGGACTATATGACGTCTTTGCAGCTAGGTGAGAGCGCAACTTTTTTTAGAATTATGTTTCAGGCAGGTTGCGTGCTCCTAATCGCTGTGTACCTGCTTTGGGGCATTCAGATTTTCTGGGGTAATTAGATGACTGGCATGCGTACACTATCTTTCGATGCAGTAATAGTTGGCGGAGGCGGCGCTGGCTTGAGAGCTGCGCTGCAACTCGCACAGTCAGGTTACAACACGGCCGTTATTACTAAGGTTTTTCCGACTCGTTCGCATACCGTGTCGGCGCAGGGCGGCATCACCTGTGCAATAGCGAGTTCTGATCCGAATGATGATTGGCGTTGGCACATGTATGACACTGTGAAGGGTAGTGACTACATCGGTGATCAGGATGCGATTGAATACATGTGCAGTGAAGGCCCACAGACTGTCTATGAATTAGAGCACATGGGGTTGCCGTTCTCGCGAACAGAGAGCGGGCGAATCTATCAGCGACCTTTCGGTGGTCAATCCAAAGACTTTGGCAAGGGCGGGCAAGCCGCGCGAACCTGTGCGGCAGCCGACCGAACAGGTCATGCCTTGTTGCACACGCTGTATCAGGGAAACCTGAAAAACAATACCTCGTTTTTAAACGAATGGTATGCAACCGACATGGTTAAGAATCAAGACGGCGCGATTGTGGGTGTCATCGCAATCTGCATCGAGACAGGTGAAACGGTTTTAATTAAGTCGAAGGCTACGGTATTCGCCACCGGTGGTGCCGGTCGCATCTATGCATCGACTACCAATGCTTTGATCAATACTGGTGACGGTGTGGGCATGGCCCTTCGAGCCGGCTTTCCAGTACAAGATATCGAGATGTGGCAATTTCATCCTACCGGTATTTATGGCGCTGGCACACTAGTGACTGAAGGATGTCGTGGTGAAGGCGGTTATTTAATCAACAAAGACGGCGAGCGTTTCATGGAACGCTACGCGCCGAATGCGAAAGATCTGGCGGGGCGCGATGTAGTAGCTCGCTCGATGGTCTTAGAGATCCTAGAGGGACGCGGCTGTGGCGAAAATGGCGATCATGTCATGCTGAAGCTTGATCACTTGGGAGAAGATGTACTTAACTCTAAGCTGCCTGGCATCCTCGAGCTGTCCCGCACATTTGCGCACGTGGATCCGATTAAAGATCCAATTCCAGTAGTGCCCACGTGTCACTATATGATGGGCGGCATACCGACTAATGTGAATGGCCAAGCGCTAACTCAAGATGAAAAGGGCGTGGATAAAATAATACCTGGCTTGTTTGCTGTAGGCGAGGTGGCCTGCGTCTCGGTTCACGGTGCAAATCGTCTCGGAGGAAATAGTTTATTGGATTTGGTGGTATTCGGTCGGGCTGCAGGTAAGCACATCGAAGAGATGCTAGGTCAGGGTATGGAGCAAAGAGAAGCATCTGAGACGGATATTGAACAGGCTCAGAACAGGCTCTTTCGACTCAACGAATCCAATTCGGGTGAAAGTGTGGCTATGCTACGCGCCGAGCTTCAAGACGTTATGCAGAATCATTTCGGCGTGTTTCGCCGCGGCGACTTCATGCAGGACGGCATTAAAAAGCTGGCTGCGTTGAGAGAGCGTATAGCAAATGTTCATCTCGAAGATAAGAGTCAGACATTCAATACTGCCCGCATCGAAGCGTTGGAATTGGAAAACCTCTTTGAGGTTGCAGAGGCTACGGCGATTGCGGCAGAAGCTCGCAACGAAAGCCGCGGAGCCCATGCGCGGGATGACTTCCGTGAGCGTGACGATGAAAATTGGTTATGTCACTCGATGTACTTCCCTAGTGATAAACGCGTTGGTAAGCGTGACGTGAATTTTTCACCAAAGACTGTCGACACAATGGAGCCACAGATTCGTTCCTACTAGATTCACAAAAAAATAGAGCAACGATACAGAATTGAACATGAATCCTGCGTATTTAAGGCGCAGGCATAAGCAGTTAAAAGCTACGAAAATTAAAAGGTGAGCCGTGTTAGTAAGCATATATCGCTACAACCCCGATACAGATGAAAAGCCGTTCATGCAGGATGTCGAGGTGCCGTTGCCCGAAGACAAAGACCTGATGGTGTTAGACGTATTGGAGCTGGCAAAGCAGCAGGATCCTAGCGTTGTCTATCGTCGCTCTTGCAGAGAAGGTGTCTGCGGTTCCGATGGCATGAACATCAACGGGAATAATGGTTTGGCTTGTATTACACCGATGTCCTCGGCAGTAAAGCCTGGTGGTAAATTGGTGCTACGTCCTCTGCCTGGTCTGCCAGTTATTCGTGATCTTGTTGTAGACATGTCGATTTTTTACAAACAGTACGAAAAGATTAAGCCTTACTTGATCAACGATACTGCTCCACCCGCTATCGAGCGACTGCAATCGCCGGAAGACAGGGAAAAGCTGGACGGTCTTTACGAGTGCATACTTTGCGCATGCTGTAGCACAAACTGTCCTTCGTTCTGGTGGAATCCAGATAAGTTCATCGGCCCTGCCGGTTTGTTGCAGGCTTATCGCTTTCTTGCAGACAGCCGAGACACAGCAGACGTAGAGAGATTGGCTGGTTTGGACGACCCGTTTAGTGTATTTCGCTGTCGCGGGATTATGAATTGTGTTGCAGTTTGCCCTAAGGGTTTGAATCCAACTCGAGCGATTGGTCATATTCGCTCGATGTTAATTCAGCAAGGAACTTAATTAATCCTCTCCATGTGCCGTAATCGCTAGCAGCCTTGAGCCTAACATCGCCATTTTGAGCGAGATTAAACGGGAGTAGTATGCAAGACAGCTTACTTGAAATAATGCGCAGCACCGGCCATCTTTCGGGTTCGAATGCAGCGTATGTTGAAGATTTGTATGAGAGCTTCTTAGCCGATGCCGATTCTGTCCCCGGTGGGTGGAAGGATTTTTTTCAGTCCTTGGCTGCCGCTAACGATGATAAAGGTCTGTCTCTTATACACATCTCCGAGCCCACGAGACCGAGGCTGATCTCGT
>CAJXQP010000288.1 GCA_913058275.1 uncultured Gammaproteobacteria bacterium
AAATGCTGCCAGACGGCAATGCCGACTTTACTCGCGAGATGGGAATGCTAGTGAAAAAGGAAAACCTTGGCTTTGGGTCTCGCTCTTGGCGCTACTCGATGTTGGTTGAGGATGGCGAGGTAGCCGCACTCTTCGACGAGGCCGGCAAGGTCGACAACTGCCCTGATGATCCGTTTGCACGCAGCGACGTAGACACTATGCTGCAACACTTAAAGTCACTGTGAAAACCTAGCCAGCATTACTCACTTCTACGGTGGCTTACGTGATCCTTGTGTGGCCGCCGCTTCCTTTACATCGAGAACAGCACAATTGCTATTCTAGGGCAGAATTCTCGCCTGAAACGGTTTGTTGGAAAGGCCGCTGAGCTCGACTGAGCGAAAGTAAGTAAGCCTGCGACCATTTGAGGACATCGTTGTCACCTCAATATCTACAGACTCTGCATCCAATGTTGCAATATGCACCGGCTTCGAATTCTGGGAATTGTAACCACTACCCGTGTCCACTAAACGCGTGCCCAATAGCTTGTCGCTACCGGCTCTAAACACACGCACTTCGGAACCCGCCATCACCTGATGGCCGTCTTCGTTCAATACCAATACTTGAATCGACTGAGCTCTATTTTCTGTTAGATCGTTGCGAAATAAATAATGCGAACCACTTGGGTCGTTGGCAGCCAGAGATAGATCTAGATCACCGTCTTGATCATAATCGGCAAACTGAACACCATGGTCGGTGTCATTCGCCATTACGTTGTTGGGTATCTGATTCTCGAAATGATCGCCTTTGTTGATGTAGAGATAGTCCGGCGTACCAGGCTCTCCGCTTACATAGCCTACTATGTACAAGTCTGGCAAGCCGTCGTTATTCACATCGCCCCACACACCGGTGACGATATGATCGTGCGTTGCGACACCCATCTGCCGCGCCACGTCGGTGAAGGAGCCATCGCCATTATTTCGAAACAGGGAGTCATCACCGTATTCGGCCACATACAAATCTAGGTCGCCATCGGCATCAAAGTCCGTAATCGCGCAGCCGACGCCACCATCGATAAGCGGCCTACGCGCCTGGTCAATGTTTAGTTCCATAGCCACATCGCTGAAGCGCCCATCTTCATACTTGTACATGCCATCGCGATCGCCACTTTGATTGGTGGTAAACGCATCTAAGTCACCATCGCTATCCATATCGAACCAACAAGCACCTACTGTTCTGCGAGGTTCAAAGAATCCAATCTGCCTCGCCACGTTAGTAAAAATACCCTCGTTATTTTGGTAGAGCCGATTGGTAGATGTCCTAAGCGCTACATGCAGATCCAAATCACCATCGGCATCATAGTCTACGAAATTAAGTTGCCGAGTTGCACCGATAAAACTCACACCTTTCTCCACACCTACATCAACAAAAATTTTTTGGCTTGGTTCGAAATGATTGCTGGATTGATTTTCCATCAGCACGTTGGGGTTCACACCATCGGCATAGGCGATGTACATATCAAGGTCACCATCGCCGTCATAGTCGCCCCAGGCTACTGCGCGGGCATTACCTGGATTAGTAATCAGATTCACCGAATTACCTACATCGACAAAGCCGTCGGCTCCCCGGTTTTCATAGAGCCGCAATGGTCCGTTAAGGAAGACTATGGCGAGGTCCAAGTCTCCATCGTTATCATAGTCTCCCCAAGCATTCGATTGACCAAACGGGTCGGAGAAGGTATCGGTATGCACTGCAGTGAATTCAACATCGGCAGCGTACGCATTCAAAGTAACAATGACCAAAATCAGATTCGCGCAGCACAGCGATAGAAATTTCCTACTTCGTTCTGAACTCAATTTCGACTTTCCAAGCATGGGCTATCCTCTGAACAACTGCATCTAACTAGAAATATACTCATCGGGTCAACACGTCCTTCTGGACTTATACCAATCACTAGCTCTAAATCGGATCGCCTAGAGGCAATCGTAAAGCAGGCGTTGGAACAGAATTCTCAGGCCGATGCTGCCAGCGGCGAACATCGGCGGCGGCAGCAGTCTGATGTGCGCTCGCATTTCTGCGTCTCTCCATTTGATTGGCCAATTTATCCAGACGATCGTAAAGTACAGCTTTAACTTCGCCGGAGCTATCCGCACTGCTCGCTTGCACCATCATCTCATCTATAGTGACTCGCTGTACCACGTGTAAAAGCTGCATCTGATAATCATCATCGAGCGTATCTGCATCCCATGTGACTTCTAACAAACGATCTATAACTTCCTCGAGATCAGGGTAGTCACCCAAGCTACCGTACGCAACCAATCTTGCCATCCGTGCCGGGTGCAGCACCTGCCTAACAGACAAACTTGCAGAACCCTCAGCAGCGCCAAGCGCATCGAAGAGCAAACCTGTGCGACCGGGAAATGGCTCGCCCTGCGTATAGCGATAAGCGGGAGGTGGAATTAGATCCAGAATATTTCGCGGCAATGTCAGAAAGTCTACCGATAAAGTTGAGAGCACCGTCTCCAATGCATCTCTTTGTTCCTCGGCATCGATAATAGCGAAAGGGATTTGTCCGTCGCCCCTCACAGTATATTTGTAGTCTGCGCCACCTATGCTTTGCGCTGCCGAATTCAGCTGGAATCGATGGTGCATATAGAGAGGTAAAAGCACATATTCAAGCGTAGAAAGCGGCTCGCCATTGCGAATCAAGGCTGGGCCAAAATTTTCCAAACCTATTCGGCGCACCTCAATCTCGTGTTTTAAATGATCAACCAGATTTGATCCATTGTCCCAGACACCAGCAAACTGATGACCAGCTCCAACAAAATTATTGTTGTTATGCGCCATGAATAATAGTCCGCGATCTAGACTTTCCTGAACTATTTTCTCCAGCTCTTCAACCTCATCAGCGTCTGGGGAAAATTGCTCATAGGCGTACCGAATAGCTAACTTGTCGTACTCGCCAATTCTTTGTACGTAAGCATTCGATAGATCTATCTTCCCATCGGCAGTGATTTCGACAAGAGGAGCCGGATAGTCCATAACGCTTTCTCGGTCGTAGGAGCTGCTCAAATAGTTGTGTGGAAAACCTAAGGTGTGGCCTACTTCGTGTGCTGCAAGTTGACGCACCCTATCTAGCGCCATATTTACTGAGGCTGAATTGTTATCTGCTATCGCTTCCAAATAGTCAAAGCCGGGAATGAGACCTTGTCCATGGAGATAGTCCTGCCTCAGTCGTAAGCTGCCTAGATTCACATTGCCCTTTATGATTTCTCCAGTGCGCGGATCCATAACCGAACCACCGTAGGAATAGCCTCGAGTTCGCCTATGGGTCCAATGAATCATGTTATAGCGAACATCTTGCCCGTCAACTCCTGCCGGCAATTCCCTGACCTGAAAAGCGTCAATGAAACCAGCCGCTTCATAGGCCTGGTTCCACCAACTCGTTCCTTCAATCAATGCACTCTTTATAGGCTCTGGCGTGCCTGAGTCGACATAGTAGACAATGGGTTCAATTGCTTCCGAACGAGCTGCACTAGGATCCTTTTTCTCCAATCTATGCTTGCCCACCAAGCGAAGCTGCAAGTCATCACCGATCGCCGTGCTGTAGTCTTGAATAGTGGGTCCATTGGTGCCAATTCTTGGATCGGAAATTCGCACCTTGAAGTTGTTATCTGGCAGCTTAACCAATGAATGATGCTGGCGCAGAGTGATTGCACCTCCAGTAGCGGCAACGCTATTCACAAGATTTCCTGGATTACTACTCGTAAAGGTAAGCATCGATTCAACTTCTATGTTTTCTGGAAAAGTTTTGGTGTTCTCCAAATAGAATGCGCTACGACTTTTGTCCAAGGTGAAATTTCCCTGATTGCGATTGGCGATGGCTCCTGTCACGTTTCGCGCGTCACGCAAAAAAAAACCAGACGCATCTACTAATACGCTACTGCCACTTGTTGCTACGATATCGAAACCCCAGTGCACAGAAGGTGCAAAGGCATCTTCTACTGACTGTCTTTCCAAGACATTGTCATTCGAAGCGCGGTATTTGTAATTCGGCTGCACCAACAACACTCTCTGTCTCTTATACACATCTCCGAGCCCACGAGAC
>CAJXQP010000289.1 GCA_913058275.1 uncultured Gammaproteobacteria bacterium
GGCTGAGCAGAAACGTTGTCTTGGTGTCGCCTGCCAAGGTACATATCGCTACCAAATTCCAGCGCTTTAATGAGAAAAACGAATCCATAGGCACGTACGAGTCTCTATATATCGTGACAAAAGTTGACGGTCACTGGGGCACGCAGGCGCGTTCCAGTTTGGCTCCTTAGCAAAGACAAACGGCTGAGATACAAAGGTGATTAAACTTATGCTGAATTTTGGCCAAGCAAAAGCCCTGTCGCTAGCATTAGTGTTGCTTTTGCCTGTCGCACCTCATCTCGCCCTCAGCCAAACGCCAATAGTCTCGCCAGAAAGTGTTGGAGTTTCATCCCAGCGCTTAGCACTTGTCGATTCAATGCTTCAACAGCAAGTGCATGATGGCCGAGTTCCTGGGCTGGTTGCCGGAGTTTCTCGCCATGGACAACTCGTGTTTTTAAAAAGCTACGGCTGGCAAGACATAGAGAATAAGTTATCAATGCAGGAAGATTCAATATTTCAGATCCGCTCGATGAGCAAACCGATTACTGCAGTAGCCGTGCTGCAGCTCATCGATCAAGGCAAACTTAAACTGAACGATCCAGTCGCGAACTATATTCCCAGCTTTTCTGCAGTGCGGGTGTTCAACAATTCAGAGACTCAAGATCTGAATGATGCTCGCTCCCCTAGTCGCGCCATAACTATCGAGGACTTGCTTCTGAATACCGCCGGGCTAAGTCATCGATTCAGCACTTTATATCGTGACAACCGGGTTCGCTCCCGTGCAGATTCTCTAGAAACACTAGTCGATAAAGTAGCCAACATTCCCCTTATTGGCGACCCTGGCGAGCAATGGGTTTATAGTATATCAATCACAGTGCTAGGCCGAGTTGTAGAAATTGTATCGGGACAAACATTCGACAATTACCTCGAACGAAATCTATTCAACCCGCTAGCAATGACTGATACAGGCTTTTACGTAAAGCCTCAACAGCAAGCGCGATTGGCAAAAGCCTATGTGGCTGGAACTTCCCGCGAACCTCTCAAATTGCTGCCACCAATGGACATTCCAATCACTGAAAAACCACCCCTTATGGAAGGCGCTGCAGGGTTAGTAAGCACCGTGCCCGACTATCTGAGGTTTCTTCATGCCTTGCTCAACAAGGGGGAACTCAACGGCTCACGCATTCTATCCTCAGAAAGCGTGATTGCTGCAACCACCAACCAAGTAGCCGACAGACTATTGCCAATAGGCACTAACCCAAATGCACCGATGCTTGATCGCGGGTGGGGCTATGGCATAAGTGTTGTGGTTGATGCAAGTAAAAGCCCCTATGGCGCCAACAATGGCGAATTTGCATGGGGAGGTTCCCTAGGCACTCAAGCTTGGGCTGACCCGAGCACCGGTATGGCAGTTGTTATTATGCTGCAGGTGCAGCCTGCGGGAGCGTTTGATATTGCCAGTAAGTTCAAAGCAATGGTGTATCAAAGCGTGATAGATTAGGCACAAAGCTTCCTAAATCAGTTTCTTATAAGCGCGCTTTCAACTCAAACCCTGAATCATCTTCGCCTGCAGTAGAGGTGCTCAATATTTTATTACACTATGTCAGCGACAGGCTGGAGATTGTTGTTGTAGCGGCGCAGATATTCTATAGGCATATTTCGGAAAAATAATTCAGTCCTCCCTCCATTGCCTTACTTCAATACTGAAGCATCTACTAACGGCGAGGCCACAAAACCGCTATCAGCGTTCTGAAAGTTGGTTAAGAATATCTACATAAAAAACTTGATTACCTAACAGTTGGTAGGCAAGATTGAGACTCAGCTTCTAAATCACTGCAGAGGTCAAGACTATGCTTCGATTAAAATTTACTTCAATGTTTTCTGGCTTAATGGCAGCTTGCGCACTAATCATGAGTGTAGGCACAACTGGAGCAGAAGCTGTTGATGTCCAAAATGATGTAATGGACGTGACGCTATTCCGTGGCGCGGGCAACAACACTTGGTTTGAGGTTTATTTCAAAGCAGATTTAGTCAACGGAGCGGACAAGGTCGAGGTTGAAACGCTAGATATTGATCTTAGGCCCAAACGTGACGTAACTCTTCATGTCAAAATCTTCAATCCCGACGCTAAACTGCCTTTAATAATTACGCCAGGGGGGAACGGTGATACAGACGGCTTTGGAAACTTTGCACGAAACGTCGCAGTAGCAGCGCCAGATTTTAAGGTAATTATCTATGATAGAAGAAATTTGGGACGGTCTAGTATTAACTTTGGCGACTCCCCCCAAATGATCGAAGAGGGAGAAGACCTACACGCTCTTATTGAGCATTTAGACGTCGCTCCGGCCACTTTATATGGCATGTCTTCAGGTGGACGTTCAAACCTTGTCGTCGCTAGCAAATATCCAGAAGATATCGCGGCATTGGTACTAGCGCCACTGACAGGCGGGCCTTTGGCAGCCGCTCGACTCTCGGAAGAATATTTTTTTAAATACCTAAATACTGAGTCGCTAACAACGATGACGCATATCAGCGATTCATCAATCTCGTCGATGGAGGATTTAGGCAAAACACCGCTATGGTCGGCTTACCTCGAGCGAAATCAGGAGCATTATAAAAAGGCTTTTTTCGGCACTCATATTGATGATTTTCTTTCATCCATGAAGACCTCTGGAACCCATCTCCGCTCAGCCGGCGATCAAACAGCATTAGGTATGCAAGATCGAAATTTAGCTGCACTTACTGTCCCAGCGACGTTAATTTTGCATCATGGTTCTTATAAAGACTATTTGCACCCAATAACGAACAGTAGAGCAGCTACCACATTGATCCCCAATTCGAGTTTAGAATTCGCGCCATTTTTGCCCGAGATACTTGAGCATCTGATCCCTTTTGTCCGCAGTAATACACCAGCGCTGCGACAGTGACAGATACTGCGACAAAAATTCTTGATGCCGGCCAGTTTCTTATTCAAACGCGTGGCTACAGCGCAGTCAGCTTCCAAAATATAGCCACAAAGGTCGGTATCAAGAAGCCGAGCATCATTCACCACTTTGAAAATAAGTGCTCTTTAGGCGTAGCAATTATTCAACGCTATAAAAGCAACTTCGCGGAACAGCTCGAGGCAATCAAAAATGATCCTGATAAAACCTCTTGGGATTCTTTGGAATTTTACTTCTCCCCATATTTCCATTTCGCGTCTACACCAGACCAGGTCTGTCTGTGCGGCGCTCTATCAGGAGAAGTGACTGCCTTACCGGAAGAGATGCGAATAGAGGTAAAGCTATTCATGGAAGCTCACCAGCTATGGCTCAAAGAAATTCTAATCAACGGCCTGAATAAGCAGGAAATGAATTTCGATATGCCACCGATACAGCTAGCTCGAATGATATTCAATAGTTTGCAGGGTGCGCTGCTAGTTAAGCGCTCGACTGACGATTTAAATCAGATTGAAGACGTTCGCAGGACAATTATCAAGATGCTCGCTGCATAGCCTCCTTTGCCTAGTCTGCGTTGTCTTGTGTGACTGCTATAGCGTTATGAACAGATAAGGCTAATTTGCCCTAGTCCACTGCTAACTAGCAAGGCAGCCTTCACGACAAGGGCGGGGGTCTGTGTAGGACTGTGGAGATAGTTCTAGTAGCGGCGCAGATACAAATTTGAGTCGCCGTGCCATATCCTTTTGAAACAAGTGTAGCTGCCCTCGTCTGATGCTTTTAATTCCCTATGCGTTATTACAAAACAGTGGCATTCTGGTCGCTAGTAAGGAAACAAAAAATTATGACCTCACAAGCATCTAAGTTGAGTATCCTGATCGCTATTTTAATATGTCAAACTACTTCGTTCGCCCAAGTTTCTAAAAATGAGGGGGCGAGAAAAGTATATGCCGCGGCTGGCATGTCCGGACTCAGAAAAAGCATCGCTTTTGACGCGCCAATAGGAGATTTGCTCTCAAGAACCGGAACTCACCGCGTCGCAGCGCTATCAAATTCAGACCAACAAGATGTGCAAGATTATTCCTCTTCAACAACTCTTGGTCAGCTCAACTCCTGTCTCTTATACACATCTGACGCTGCCGACGAATAGAGAGGTGTAGA
>CAJXQP010000290.1 GCA_913058275.1 uncultured Gammaproteobacteria bacterium
AACCCCCGACATTCGCCTTGTAAGGGCGACGCTCTCCCAACTGAGCTAATCACCCATAGCACAGAGAGAGCCGCATTTTACCGACTTAGACCGGCATGTCAACAACGACGGCGCTCTTAGAGACAAACAAGCGCGAAAAGTATCACTATTTCTCTACTTACTCGTATTGGTAAAGGAGCCGCCCCAATCCTCATCAAGATCTTGCCCCCTCAGAATACCAATTTTCTTTATATAGACCTTGTACAGCTTCGTATCTGGCTCGCTCTGCTGCAGGGCCATGAAAATACTTTCAGCACCATCCCAGTCTTGGGCGAAGTAGCAATCGAGTGCTTTGTGATACTCCGACACCCTCACTGTAAGTTCGGCATCTGCCTTATCTAACTCACAAATAGGCTCGTAACAATCCACGGCCTTTATTTTTCCCTTTACCTTTCGAATTGGGAAAGATCTACAGTCTGTAGTAAATCCCGGATATTCCGATCTGCTTCTGGGAAGGTAATGTCGAAGCCAACCACAAGAACGTCATTGTCGCGTAGCTTTTCCGTGAGCTACCAACCTTGATCCGATTCCAGGGATATTGCCCCTCAGCCTGCAACGAGCGCTCATCAAGGTCGATGATAACTATCTTGTTATCAGGCGACTTGACGTGTTTTGGCATGATGATAAGGCGCTGATCGTAGATCGCGAATTCAAGCCGTTCGATAGTATTAGCGATCACTGAGGGAGGATTGAGTTGTAATCACAGTACGAAGCAGGTACTAAATATGCCCAGATAGACAGGCAGTCTCTTGCCTTCAGAGACAAAACGACGAATGGGCTGTAGCCAAGTTGAGAGGTTCATGTAACGTCTGATCGAATAAAATTCCCTGCGCGGTGGAATGATTATATGCCAAAGGGCCTATACATAAAACGGACGAGATAGTATGTTGCGCCAATCCTAAGCAGGTTCAAGCCGAACAGCGGCTATGCACGAGCATCAAGCTATGAAAATATTCAAGGAATTCCGCTTCGAGTCGGCTCATAGACTCCCCAATGTACCCGAGGGTCACAAATGTGCTCGTCTGCATGGCCACTCTTTCCTCGTTAAAGTAGAAGTCGAGGGGCCAATTGGCGCCGACACTGGCTGGGTTATGGATTTCTCAAAGATTGGGGATGCATTCAACCCTATCTTGGACCGACTGGATCACTACTATCTGAATGATATCCCAGGCCTGGAGAATCCAACGAGTGAAGTGCTCGCGCGCTGGATCTGGAACGAATTACATCCCCAGCTCGCCGAATTATCATCCATTGAAATTCGCGAAACCTGCACCAGCGGCTGCATATACAACGGAAGCTGAGTAGGTTTAGGCTGCTACGAAGTTTATTGGCTCTATCTCTTCGTTCTGCAGGTCTTGCGCAAGGATTTTCTCTCTCGCTTTTATCAGTTTTTTGCTGACCATGAATTCCTTAGGTCGGGCTACACAGTCTGCTGCAATCAACACACCTTCCTTCAAGTAAAATAAAGCGAAGCTTGCCTCGACTCCACCTTCAGCAGAGCCGCGCATGACAACTTGATCGTATCCAGTGCTGAGGCCGGCCATTTGCAACTTGATAGCGTATTGGTCAGACCAAAACCAAGGCACAGCATCGTACACCTGCTCTTTTCCACAAATATTGGCTGCCGCCGCACGCGCCTGTTCATTGGCATTCTGAACCGATTCCAACCTGATCTGACGTTTATAAAGTAGACTCGGGTGTGCGGTACAATCGCCGGCTGCATAGATATGTTCGTCACTCGTACGGCAATACTCACTCACTTGAATACCGGACCCACTCTCGATGCCAGCGCTCAGAGCTAGGGATACGTTTGCCTCGACGCCTATACCAACTATTAGGAAGTCCGCTCGAAATTCTGTACCGTCCGCACAGTCAATCAACTTTTCCGGTCCTTCTTCTCGAATCGATTTAACTTCAACGCCGGTATGAATCTCTACACCCTGTGACTCATGCAGCTGTTGCATATAGCTCGACATAGCCGGGCTGGTAACTCTTTGCAAGATGCGCTCGGACATCTCAAGCACAGCTACACTGACTCCCTGCTCTGCTAATACTGCAGCCGCCTCAAGACCGATGTAACCTCCGCCGATTACAAGAGCACGACGGCCCTTTCTCACGTGCGGCGCTAGCCTAGCAACATCCGCGGCCGTACGAATATAGAATACGTTCTCCATACCTTTCGCCGGAATGAATTCGCGCACGCTCGCACCGGTACACAGCGCTAGCTTTTGATAGCTCATGGTCTCACCGCTATCCAATCGAATCTTTCTTTTCTCAGTATCGATACTATTTACGCGGGTAGACAGGAGCAGTTCAATATCGTTGTCCGCATAAATTTTGGCGGGACGAAGACTCATCGCATCCAATTCTTTTTTCCCCGCAAGGTGCTCCTTCGACAAAGGCGGCCGGTGATATGGCAACTCAGACTCATCACCGATTAACTTAATCGGCGCGGCCCACCCTTCCTTACGAAGTTGTAGCGCAAGAGAGACTCCGGCATGGCTAGCGCCCACAATGATGCAGCAATCACTCATAATTTTGTCCCAATTTCGAATCCGTAATAATTACTAGCCTGATAGCTGCCAATCGATTGCTGCCACGTCATGTGCACGTAAATACTCGTTGCTCTTGGAAAAGTGGTGGTTCCCATAAAACCCTCGACTCGCAGACAGTGGCGAGGGATGCGGCGACTCCAAAACAAGGTGCCTCGCTCTATCGATCATCGCGCCCTTCTTCTGGGCATAGTTTCCCCACAGAATAAAAACAATGTTTTCGGCTTTATCATTTAAGTGGCTCACTATGCTATCCGTAAACTTCTCCCACCCTTTATCCTTATGTGAAGCGGCGAGGTTCCCCTCAACTGTTAGCACGGAATTGAGAAGCAGCACTCCCTGCTGCGCCCACTCATTGAGGCAGCCATGTTTGGGCGGCAAAAAATTTATATCAGCAGCCAGCTCTTTGTAGATATTTCGTAGCGAAGGCGGTACTGGCACATTCTGTCTAACAGAGAAACAGAGGCCATGTGCTTGACCAGGGCCGTGATAGGGATCTTGCCCTAGTATGACGATCTTCACGGCATCGAATGGCGTCGCATTGAGTGCGGCGAAAATTTCATCTTTGCTAGGATAGACAGTCTTCCCTAGCAGCTTTTGTTCACGCAAAAAGTCGCGTAGTTCAAGCATATACTCAGCATCGAAGTCGACCTGTAGTCTTTTCCTCCAGGAAGCCTCGAGTCCTATCTCACTAAGTTCTGGATCGCTCTGGCGCACTCGTCTTTACTCTTTGGCTAGCATCAGTCCAGTTAGGCAGTATCTTGTTGTGGCCGCATGTGTGGAAACAGCAACACATCCTTAATCGAAGCAGAATCGGTAAACAACATAACCAAACGATCGATGCCTATACCCTCACCCGCGGTGGGTGGCATTCCATATTCCAAGGCCGTTACGTAGTCATGATCGAAGTGCATCGCCTCACTATCACCTGAATCTTTCTGCGTCACCTGTTCCTTAAAGCGTTCCGCTTGGTCTTCGGAATCGTTGAGCTCTGAGAAGCCATTTGCCAACTCTCTACCACCGATGATCAACTCGAATCGATCTGTAATCTCGGGGTTCTCTTCATTGCGCCGCGCAAGTGGTGAAACCTCGATAGGGTATTCAGTAATAAAAGTAGGTTGATCTAGCTCGGCTTCCACCTTCTGGTCGAATATCTCCATTAGTATCTTTCCTTTCGACCATTTCTCATCGAAATGCACATCAAGGCTATTAGCTAGGGCCGCTACAGATTCTGCCGAGGCAAAGGCTGCGTCATCAACAACTGAACAATATTTTTTAATCGAATCAGTTACAGAAAGTCTAGCAAAGGGTTCTGCGAAATCGTATTCTGAACCCTGGAAACTAACCTTACTAGTACCGCTAATATCAATCGCAATCTTACGAAATAGATCTTCTGTTAGGTCCATAAGGTCCGTATAACGCGCATAGGCCTGATACTGTCTCTTATACACATCTCCGAGCCCACGAGACCGAGGCTGATCTCG
>CAJXQP010000291.1 GCA_913058275.1 uncultured Gammaproteobacteria bacterium
GGCTCGGAGATGTGTATAAGAGACAGTACCAACTTCAACCAAGCGTATCTCAGCTATCTCTTTGGTAACTTTCTCGCCTGGCAGCATGCCGCCATGGGAAGGCTTGGCGCCTTGTGAGAGTTTAATCTCAATCATCTTTACAGCTTCAATGACTGCACGTTCGGCGAATGCATCGTCATTAAACGAGCCATCAATATTGCGGCAGCCGAAATAAGCAGTCCCAATTTGCCAAATAAGGTCGCCACCATGCTTAAGGTGGTATTTGCTCATTCCACCTTCGCCAGTGTTGTGAGCGAAATTACCTATTGCAGCGCCTTTGTTGAGTGCTGCGATGGCGTTCGAACTCAGAGCGCCAAAACTCATGGCAGATATATTGAGTCGCGATGCGCTATAGGGCTTCTTACATTCAGCGCCACCGAATACAACCCGAACATGCTCCTGTGCAACCTTTTTCACGTTTATAGAATGATTGAGGCTGCGATACCCCTCTTGGAGAATGTCGTGCTCTGTACCAAAGGGAAGGGTATCGTGAGCGCCTTTAGCTCGGCGGTAGATCAAGTTTCGACGCTCGCGTGAGAAGGGTTTCTCCTCAACGTTGTTAGCTATAAAGTACTGCTGGATTTCTGGCCTGATGAACTCGAGCGCATAACGGATATTCGCTAGAACCGGATAGTTCCGTCTGAGGTTGCTTGTGCATAAAAAAATTTCATAGCCGCCAATCAGTGTCCAGCCTAAGGAGGCTGAGAAGAAAGATAGCGCAATAGGGGCGTCGAGAAGAGATGGAAGGGTAATCGAGTCACCCATGCTATTGAGGAGACAGAAAAAGCTGATAGGAAGAAGCAGGATAGCGATTATCCAATAAATTCTTTTTACTAAAGTCATGATAGATACTCGAAGTAGTTGTCGGTATACCACGTTTTCGGGATCAATGACGACGCTTATGTCCGGGCTTCAGGTAGAAGCCCGGACATAAGTCATATCAATAGAAGCGAGGCTCTAAAAATTTAAGACTAGAGTTATAGCTGTTTCAGTGTCTGTTTTTTCTCTATTTAGTGGTACGTCAGTTTGGTGCTTAACCTTAACAGAGAATTTCAATGAGAGGTTTTCGCGGATGTCTGTCTGGATGCCAGTCTCAGAGCGATAGATACTGCTGTCGGTACCTGCCTCGATGCTGAAGTCTTGGATAAAATCGGCGGATTCCGACACATTCCAGTTGTAGTTGGTGGCTAAGCGCGC
This sequence comes from uncultured Gammaproteobacteria bacterium, assembly GCA_913058275.1. Lineage (GTDB taxonomy): Bacteria > Pseudomonadota > Gammaproteobacteria > Pseudomonadales > Pseudohongiellaceae > UBA9145. Next base: position 1,237 of record CAJXQP010000291.1, read on the forward strand.
GATGGTCACGCTTTGGGTTTCGAATTCAGTCTCTGAACGACGAATACCGATACCAGCTGTGAGGCCTAGGGTCATATTGACTCTGCTTTGCAACATATTTCGACCGTAACTGACGGTGATATCTGACTGACTCTCGAAGCCGCTAAATTTGTCATTCTCATAAGCGATACGACCCTGTAAGTAGCTATCCGGATTGATCGTGTGGTTGCCGCTGGCGGTGTGATAGAGGCGCTGTGCGTTCGATCTGCCATCTTGGGAGGAGCGAAAGCCGTCACTTGTGAATTGATATTCCCAGTTCTCAGACTGATCCCAATCTACGGAGACTTTGTATTTTATGTTCTCATTTTCCGTATTACCGGAAGTAAAAATAGCGCCCAATTCCAATTGCGTCGCAACGCTCGATTCTTCCTGAGCTGAAGCGCTCCAGTTGAAAATCGCCAACAGGCTGCAAAGGCCGTATGTGGTTAAATTCCTCAAGTCGTAAATCCCCAAGTAGTGAAGGCGTGGGAGTTTACAGATAGCGTCTGTAAATAGCTATTTGCTCGCTCACAATTCAGGACAAAGGCGGGCTAAATTCAGCAGGTGCTGCGAGCCGCCGAGCTCTCGACTGTGCTGGAGTTGGTCGCCTATATGGGGTATAAGGCTCCAATATGATGAGACTTACAGTCTTTATCCATACGTTTCTTGGTCAGGGGCTCCTAAAATTTCAGTGTTAGAATCTATAGATGAAAACCCTTTACCTGCTCCGTCACGCCAAATCCAGCAAGGACAATCCCGACCTGAAAGATTTTGAGCGGCCGCTGGCTGAGCGTGGCATTGGCGATTTACCTGTTATAGCCGAGCGCTTTAAGGCGAGAAAAGGCAATGTGGACTGTATTATCTGCAGTCCTGCTGTACGCACCAAAACCACTGCGAAGATGTTTGCCCGGGAGATCGGTTTTCCGAGTGATGAGATTGGCAGCAATCCAGAACTGTACTTCGCCGGCTCTAATATGTTTCTAAAAGCAGCAAGCCTGTTAGATGATGAATACGAAGCTGCGATGCTGGTGGGCCACAATCCAGCAATTACCGAATTCGCGAATGAGATGGCGAATGCCGATATCGATAATATTCCTACCTGCGGTTTAGTGCAGCTGAGTCTGCCGATTGACGCGTGGGCAGAGATAGAGTTTTCCAAAGCCGAACTCGTCGATTTCGATTACCCCAAAAAAATATCGAGAGAGCAATGAACCTCAAGGCCATGAAATTTTTCTTAACTCTACTTGGCCTTATCTCTTTGCTGAGTTGCACCGATCAGGCACCAGTCTCACAAGCAGACGGCTCGGGTGCGATGCCTGTAAATGCAAGCAGCGAAGAAGCATTAGATCAAATGTACGTTGAACGCTGGAATAGCGCCGAACAAGTTGTGCTTGGACGGGCAGTGTTCATGCAGAACTGTGCCGTATGCCACGGTGATGAGGCGCAAGGTACTGTCGGAGATTGGCGCGAAAAGTTGGCTGATGGTTCGTTCCCGCCACCGCCCCTTAATGGCTCGGCGCACGCATGGCATCACCCTCAGGAAATATTGCTTAGAGTAATAGACTACGGCGGAGAGGCTATGGGCGGAAAAATGCCAGCATTCATAGATGTATTAGAAAACCATGAGAAACTGGCAGCGGTCGCCTATTTTCAGAGTTTCTGGACGGATGATATCTATCAACAATGGATAAAAATGGGTGGAACGAATTAAAACTTCTTTCTCGCTAGCCTTATTGCTTTTGGCAGGCTGCGCATCGACGCAACTGGATCAGACAGAGCAGTGGCAGTCGCAACTGCATACCGAGCATGCGCTTGTCGGTATGATCTGGGATACTCAGGCTGACAAATACATCGCGGCGGATGAACTGCTTTCTCGAATAGAAGGGGTCAGTTATCTTCTTTTGGGCGAGAAGCACGACAATCCTGATCATCATGCATTGCAGCTTCGCGCGCTCGATCATGTTTTGCAGGCTGACAATGTGTCAGCAGTATCCTTCGAGATGATGAGTAGTGAACAGCAGCCGCTACTGCGAAATTTACCATTGGGCCCACAGAGTAGTCTCGAGCAGATCAACAAGTATTTACAATGGGACAACGACGGTTGGAATTGGGCCTATTACGGCCCGCTGTTACGTAGTGCTATTCAGGCAGATGTATTGATAAATGCGGCGAACATTAGCAACGAAGAAATGATGCAGGTCTACGGCGCGCCGACTATTGCGGAAATCGAAGGCGTACTGGACGAACAGACGATGGCGGCCCTCGAGAAAGACATCGATGAAAGTCACTGTGGCATGTTGCCTGAATCGCAATTTCCAGCGATGGTAAGGGTGCAACAGGCGCGAGATTTTGCCATGGCGGCCAGTCTAGCCCCGAATGCGCAGCAGCAATTACAGGTACTCATAGCCGGCAACTACCATATCCGTCGCGATCTCGGCGTGCCTAACTACCTATTGAACGGGCAGTCGAGTTTAGAGGAGAGTCAGATTGTCTCTCTAGCTTTCATGGAGGTTGATGAAGCTAGCAATGACCCGATCGATTATCTTCAACAATTCGGCAGTGTGAAGGCTTATGACTACATCTGGTTCACACCTGCCGTTAGCGCTGAGGACTACTGTGCCTCACTGCGCCAGCAATAGCCGCCTGCTCTTGAATAATGGTGGGAATCCAGACACACTAAGCCTTCGTTCACGCCCTACAAATTATCCGTAGAAATATTCGAAACTATGTCCAAAACTATGTTTTCGTTTGCCAGGCCACCCAAAGCCTGTCTCTTATACACATCTCCGAGCCCACGAGACCGAGGCTGATCTCG
>CAJXQP010000292.1 GCA_913058275.1 uncultured Gammaproteobacteria bacterium
GAGACAGCAGTTGATCTCAGTATTAGCATCTGGGTTGAACGTGTTCTGTGAAGAGTTATCGAACGCACCTGTTGCAACAATCTTGGTGCCAGCAGGGATCTGAATAGGTTCTTCTAGTTCATGCGCAAGCTGCCAATTGAAGGAGTAGGCAGGAACTGATAGCAGCAATTCTTCGCTACCGTCAGGATATTGTGCCGTGAACTTCATGCGCTTCCCGCGGAAATGCATGTGCGGCATAAGGCTATACAGCTCTGCATCTTCAGGAACAAGTGTAACTAGTTCCATCTCATGATCTTTCGCCTGGGCGGGGATTGCGATCGAGAAAGCATTACCGACGCCACCTGACATACGCTCGCTAGGTACTTCCCCTTCATCATAGAAATAGATGCCAATCTCAGTCGAGTCAGTAGTCTCTTTGCCTGAAGTTGTATAGTGCATCTGCAGATTAAGAGTAGTTCCTGCTTTCAGCAGGCCGCCAACGCCAGGAGGGTTAAGCGAGATATTGTTACCCGGTGCATAACCTGCGACAGATCCTAAATCTGGATCACTAGACCCTAATAAGGTGCCTATATCAAAATCAGGAATTTCCTTGAAAATAGCCCCGATGTCCGGCTCTTGGCCGGATGCTATTGCGGCGAAAAGCGTAGTGCGAATCGACTGTGCCTTTTCAGCTGGCAGAGATGCCAACAAGTCCATCAGAATCTGCTGAAAATCAGGAGCACCTTCTGGTGGGACAACCGTAGTAATAATGTGATGCAGCACAGCAGGATTGCCAGGGACTACCTCACTACCCTTAATCCAAACGTCTTTACCGAGGCCAAGATCGATTGGGATATCCATATAATCTACGACGCCTGTTGCAGGGATGGACTGCTCAGGAACTTTTACAATTAAGTCCGGCTGACCAAGAGACCACTTGTCAGTTGGCCATGTTAGGGCTGTTAAGGGATCGTTATCACTGTCTACTTTAGATCCAGTGTTTACCCAGCGAACGAGCTTTTGCATTTCGTCGTCGCTAAGATTCATCTCGTTCTTCATCTTATGACCGACTTTATTATCAACCTGACCCGGTGGCATGCGCTTAGTCATAACGACTTCGCGAATCATCGGTGACCAGCCTTGGACTGCAATGCTGCTATCCATGGCGAAAGGGGCGATGCCGCCGTCGCGGTGACAGCTTGCACAATTTTCTGCAATGATTGGTGCTATATCTTTCTCATAGGAGAGGTTTGTGTGTGCATCTAGATTTGCGAATTCGATTGTAGGGCCGTTGCTTGCAACAGAGACCATATTAAAATTCTCTCCAGCGAGCGCTTCCTTCAGCGTAGCTTCCATATCGGCTATGGGGCCACGATACAGCAGCTCGAAGCTGCTTGGATCGTAAAGAACCGCTTCATCGACGTGGCTCACACCTAGCATTTCAGTTACGAGTTGGGCGTCGTCCATCAATACTGGAAGATCTAGGCCCAAGGCCGTAACTTCGCTCTGTACTAGGGCGCGATCACTATGTAGGCCGGGGTTTAGTAAGAAGAATTGAACGCCTTGCTCAGCATATGTCTCCTGGAGTGCTTTTAAACTTGCTGCATCGTCTTGGCTATTCGTCAGAGGCATAATAACTACAGCGCTGTGATCGTTGTACCAAGCCATGTGCTGGATGGCTCCTTGATGGTCGATCAAAGCGAAATCACCGACTCGTTCACCGGCATTTGCTGCGCCCGCAACGACAGCTGCTACTAAAGCTAATCCCAAAAGTTTTTTCACGCTTTATTCCTTTTTATTCAAAATTAGTATTGCTAGGAAAACTATTCTGAGGGACTAAGTTTACTGGTTTCCAATAAGATTGCAGCTCTTTTCGACAGTTTTTGTTACCAGACTACTCAAATTGCTACAGGCCAGTGGCTACGAGCTATATAGCGGATTATGGATGCATTGAATATTTTTGATTAGAACGAAAAGCTGCATAGATCAGTAACTGAAAAGTGAAATCAAACTAAGTGTCCGTTCAAGGCATCTAATCCACCTAGAAGGCTCTCGATTCACATGCATTTGCGCAGCAAAATAAACTGGCACTTGCCTAGGCGAGATTTTAGTTTGCACAAAACTCACCTTGCGTCGTAATCACCGAAATTGAGGTCTTTATGCATACCGATAGCCTGTTGATAAATGCGCTGTATTATCTTCTCGCCGCTGTCATAGCAGTCCCATTTTTTAAGTGGGTGCTGGTAGCGAGGGTCGGTCATATAGATGCTACCGTTCGGATGAACCCAGATATCATTGGGACTATTAAAGGGTTTTCCTTGATAGCCGTCGGCGACCACCGTGATGTTTCCATTACCATCCATCTTCACGAGCCGTTGTGCCTCTTGTTCGCAGATCAATAAGCCTCCGTCTAGGTCTAATCTAGGGCCATTGGCACGATTGCTCGGTGCGTGGAAGCTGGTTATGCCGCCGGTAGGCGCGAGCTTATGCAGACGGTTATTATCTATATCACTAAAGTAGAGATTTCCAACCACATCGGAGACTGGGCTTTAGAGAAAACCGAAGCCACCCTGAAATTCGATCACCTCGGCGCCTGGCGCTATGAGTCCTGACTCGGCGGCGAAAGTAGGTAGGGTCAGGGCCAGCGCGCTGGTTATTAAAAGAAGAGTATTACCGATGAAGTTATGCATAGCGGATGCTGCAGGTGACATAAGTGGGCTATTGGCAGTCTACTCCACTGCTATTGGGTTTGCAGCTGGGTTGAGCTTGCGGGTATACAATCGGTGCCCGTAAAATACTGGCATCGAGACGTGGTTTCGCTTTACCATCGTTCGACAAGCATCGTTGTAAATATTTAATCTGTTATTGATCCCGGATGCATGGATCGAGCGTAATAGTGGACTGTTATCATAATTAGGAAGTTATACTTAATCTTATGTCAAAAGCTGTCTTGTTGTTAAATCTGGGCACACCAGCCGAACCTACCGCCAAGGGTCTCAGAGATTTCTATAAGTACTTCTTCTCGGACCCTTTCGTCTTCGATATAAATCCGTTGGGTCGTTGGTTATTGCGCAATCTGATCATCTTGCCATTTCGCGCTCCAAAGACTGCTAAGGATTATGCAACTATCTGGATGGACGAAGGGTCACCGTTGAAGGTCTATGCCGACAGGCTGCAGGAGAGTGTACAGAGCGCTTATGCCGACGCGGGAGAAGATGTACTAGTTCTTAATGGCATGGGCTATAGCCAGCCATTTATATCTGAGGCGATGGCAGAATTAAAAAGTAAGGGGAAAGATGATATTTTGGTGTTGCCACTATTCCCACAATATTCGACAGCTACTACTGCATCTGTATTCCATGAAGTAAGGCAAGAAGCCGCCAAGTGGGAAACCCCTCCCAGCTTACAATTCATCGACGACCTCTATAATGAGCCCGCATTTGTTAGAGCTTGGGCGGACCTAATTGGTAAGCATCTACTAGAAGAGCAGGTGGATCATGTGGTGTTCAGCTATCACGGCCTGCCAGAGTCAAATGTAAAGAAGGCAGACACTGAGGGTGTCTGTAAATTTGGGAGCTGCTGTGAACAGATCACAGACAAGAATCGTCTCTGCTATCGAGCGCAGTGCGTGGGCACAACTAAGAATGTGGTTGCGGCCTTAGGCTGGAGTGAAGATAGATATTCTATGGCATTTCAATCTCGGTTTGGAAGACAGGCTTGGATTCAGCCTTATCTAGATGATCATTTGGAAACATTGCTTTCATCCGGTTGTAAAAAAATCGCCGTAGTCACTCCCTCATTTGTTTCAGACTGCCTAGAGACGATCCATGAGATTGGTATCGAATACCGGGAAGAATTCATGGAGGGAGGAGGTGAAGTTTTTCAACTAGTACCAAATCTTAACGATGAGCCAGTCTGGTTCAGTTCGGTCTATGAAATCTCACAGCGATACTTGAGAAAGAATCAGGAATAGTTTCTGAGAATGAGTAGTGTTAAGTAATCTCCTCCTTTAGCTCGTAATCTTGTTGCAACGATTAATCAATTATGAAAATCATGTGCTCTAAAATTGAAGAGTCGCAGTT
>CAJXQP010000293.1 GCA_913058275.1 uncultured Gammaproteobacteria bacterium
ACGAGATCAGCCTCGGTCTCGTGGGCTCGGAGATGTGTATAAGAGACAGGCTGCACAACATTCAGGCTTGGAAACTGCGCCGCATTGCGCTGCGAGAACAGGCCTTTTAAGCGGTTCTGATAATTGACGAACTCGTAGTGTTCGTCCTGCGCGATTATCTCAGTGTCTTCTTCGCGCCACGCATTCACTCCGCCGATATGGTCGCCATGGGCATGGGTGAGAATAATATATTTAACAGGGCCATCGTCCTCCGCCTGTAGCAGCCGTTTGTGACGAGACGCGTTAACGATCAGTGAGGTATCGACAATGACATTGCCCGCAGGCGTTGCGACCATTGTGGTATTGCCAAATCCAGTCGCCTGAAAAATAGCGTCGTTGATGCGAATCGCTTCAGTCTGATCACGCCCGACAAGGCCCGGATTCATCATCGCTCCCTGCTGGCCCATGCTATGACCGCTAACCAACAAGCCCGTTGCCACGATGGCGGCCGCCTTAGCAAAAGAGGCAAATGAGGCGAGCGACGCGAATGTCCTTGTGCGGTTTCCTTGCATACTACTTCCTAGCGCTGTGCGCGTAATTCCGAGTCTATAATGGGTAACAAATCGGTAAACGTCCACGACGGCACACTACCCCAGCGGCCATCAATATCTTGCGAAAGATTCATCGCAGCAATCTCTTCTAGCGAGGCACCTGACTCGATGGCAGTCTGAACTCGATCGCGCAATAACGAGAGCATTGCATGCACCTCGATCATCCCTGCGCGATCACTCACCTCCCCCCCATGACCCGGTATAACTTTCGTGTCAGGCCCAGCCATATCGATCGCGATTTGCATCGCCGCGATCATGCCCAAAAAACTGCCACCATTGAACTGGTCGATGATCGGATACATATTAGTACGAAAGACGTCACCTAAATGCAGCACATCTGAATCAACAAAGTGAACGAAGCTATCGCCATCGGTATGAGCGGGCGGCGCAAGAAAGACACGCACCTCTTCGTTATTCAGGTGAAAGCTTAGCGCCTCACTGTAGGTGATAACAGGCCGCGCAGCCTCTGCAGGTTGCGGAAAGGTGATACCGCCTCTGCGCGGAATGCGCAGCTCCTTGAGCATGCGCAGGCGGACGCTATCGTGTGCGACCAGCGTGACGCCATAGCTTGCCAATCGCGCATTGCCTCCGATGTGGTCTGGATGAATGTGCGTGTTTACCGCAAAGCTGATAGGTAAATCGGTTAGCTCAGCGACTTCTGCGACGAGCGCCTCAACATTGCGCTCGTAATGCGAGTCGATTAATAACACTGCCTCGTCGCCAAAAAAAACACCTACATTGCCGTTGGTGTCAGCGGGTTCAAGCATCGCTATCGATTGAGTAACCCTGTGGCTCGTAAACGCAGGCTTCTCCGCGTCTTGAGCGACGAGCGTTGAAGACGCTAAACTCAATAGCAGAGCAAACGCCGTCATAGCGTTAGTGTAGACACAACGCAGAGCGCGCTGCATATACTGATTCAAGTCCATCATATCTAATTTTCCTTGTCCGTTAACGAGGCTCTTTTGGGGCTTAACCGAGATGGGCGAGTACCACGCGCGCTCCAGAATAGTCAAAGGTAATCCGTCTTATACTTCTTTTCCTTGTCGATTAGCCTTCCACGTTGACCAGCGACAGGTGGGATTCTGCAAAACGCTGGCGCGGCAGAATGCACGTCACTCAGGGTAGGGGCATTTCGCTACTTTCGATATCTCTTGCGCGTTCAAAAGAAGCAACCGGTGTTACAGTTCGCACTTGCTCAAGCCAGAACACACCATCATAAGGATAGCTATTTCCACGAGTCCCAATAAAATCCATGTCACCGTCATTATCCAAATCGCGAGCAATGAATTTATCGAACATGCCACGTTTACGCCTAGAAATATCATGACGCATCCATTCAGTCTTGGCATCGCCTGGGTTCTCAAACCAGCCGATTCTTCCCAATGCACTACCTATGTCCATTGTAGAGTCATCTCCCATGCGATCTCCCCTGCTGTAACTGCCAGCAATCACGTCAGCGTCACCGTCACCGTCAATGTCAGCGAGCTCCATGCCAGTGACGCTGTCGGGCAGGAATGTACCTATTTGAAAACCGTTCCAGGCATCGCCGAGCGCCGCTGGCTGTTCAATCCACATCAAGCCCGGCGGTCTGCCTGCACCAATTATATCTAGACGACCGTCTCCCGAGAGATCGGCATACTCCAGATTGAAGCCCTGCATAATCCCGCCATTAATGCCTATGGCATGTTCAACAAATTCTAGCTCACCAGTATTTTCGAACCAGAGAATACGATTTTCTCCCCTGGCTCCCACCACGATATCCTGATCACCATCGCCATCAAGATCTACGGTTTCTGAATTCTGCGGAATACTATAGCGCCCAAGGATTTCTCTCTGCCAACTATCACCATCCAGAGGGTCGCCGTGCAGAGTAAATAATTCAACCGGTGTTGAGCGAGCATAGTCAGCTGGGCTAGGACGCTGGGCGCCTTTGTTGGGCGCTATAATTTCAGGAATTCCATCACTATTAAAATCGGCAGAAAAGACACGAATATAAGACCCGCGATTCAAACTCTGAGGAAGAATCAAACGTTCCCACGCTGAAGAGCGCACGTTAACGCCTGGGTTTTCTAGATATATCAGATGAGCAAGTTCTGCGGCGACAAAAATATCTAGATAACCGTCACGATTAATATCCACCAACACAGCGTCTTCAGGAGCACCTACTTCAGCTCCCTCGGCAAGAGTAATATTAATCCATTTTCCCGGGTCGCTCGTCCCAAACGCAATACGCACATGACCGGCAGCCGGGGGGTCGAACCCGTCATCAAATGTCGCAGAATCATAGGTGGAATCAGATTCATGAACAGAGACTATATCTTCGAAGCCATCGTTGTCGATATCACCAACTACCAGGCCATCACTGCCGCTGAATGGAATGCCAGACTCAATGGGGTCATCAATGAGATGTTCACGCCAACTTATATAACTGCCGTCAGCCGCTTGGGCGCGGGTCAATGCGTCTCCAACTGGATTCTGTGCATTGGTAACTGAAGCAATTCCTATCACTGCAAGAACAATAATTTTTCCTCTTATCATGTCTTCCTCTAATAGCTATGTCATGCTTAGTCACATTATTTGCAATTTATAAATTTACTACCTGTTCTTTGATGACTTTAAAACGTTGCAATTGGATTCAATGGTGATCCGGTACCACCATTGACGCGCAATGGTGCAGTAGTAAAAAGAAATTCAGCCCTCCCCTGACGCTGCGCCTCTTCGGATACCGCTTCTAAATCAAGATTGTCAAAAATAGGCATTCCCAAAGCCACCAGAACCAGTGCATGCACCGGCGAATCGTAACCTTCAACTAGCGAAGGCTTTACATCCAGCGCTGAATCGCTACCGATTAGTGCTACTTCCCTATCTTTAAACCATGATACCGAACTAGCATGTAATCCCGCCGAATCCGCGGCAAGATTCCAGGGACCTAGCGTAGCTCTTCTCATCCAGCGGCCGGTGCGAATCAACACGATGTCGCCAGATCCTATTTTAATATTATTTGCCACTTCCCATTCCTCAAGCCAGTCCGAAGTTATAGGAGTGCCATTTTCCAGCCAGTCCACACCGCGCAATCGCGGAAAATCCATGACGATGCCACGACCAAAAATACCTTCCTTAAAGGCAGTAATCGCCAGTTGACCACAGCCAGCTTCTGTTACTTCATCTTCTGAATAGCCGTTATACATAGTTCCGAATTGAAACCGATGGCATAGTGCGTCTAGGTGCGAATGCGCGTAGCCATGATAGGAAACCCCGATAAAGTCTCCGGACCAAGGGCCGGGGCTACTGCCGATCGACGTCATGCGATGATCATAGGGACTGAAATTATCTGCCGCCGGCTCATCTAACACCTCATGTGCCATAGAAACCGACGTACCCGTCTGAACGAGGCGCGCTGCCGACACTGTCTCTTATACACATCTGACGCTGCCGACGAATAGAGAGGTGTAG
>CAJXQP010000294.1 GCA_913058275.1 uncultured Gammaproteobacteria bacterium
ATCTAGTAGTTTGTAATTTCGGCAGCAACCGGAAGCCTGTACTGCTTTCGGTATTGACCTGATACTTGCATCCTTTGGGCAAGATTCGTTAGGGCTTGATTCATTTTAGAACCCACTTCCCATTGAGCATCGGCCAAAACAGTGTAAACACAATCCTGCATGTTCTTTATGTCCTCACTCGCCGAAAAAATCATCGACCGTGAATTGCTATAACACTTCAAATAGTTGCTCAAAGCCAGAGACGAACTGATGTCGGAATTCTGCTTTGCAGTCCCTTCCCAAACAGTAACTATTCTTGCGGTATCCCTCAGCATGACCAGTTCCAAAAGCGTCACATCGCGCGCACTGCCTATGCTCTCCTCGACACCCTGGAACGCATACATTAATGCCTCGGCTCCATAATAATCGTCAAAATTCCCATTCTCACATCTGCTCCTTTTTGCGCAAATAAACGTAGCAGTGGATTCCCCTGACAAGCCATAAGCCGAATCACTTTCCATCACAGACGCCAAGTCAGCAACAACTTGCGAAAGATTCGCCAAATCAAAATACAGTTTAATAAGAAACCCAAAAAGCGTTACTACACACACCGTAGTCACAGCGAGCCGCCAATAATGTTTAGCTTTGTGTAGCATATTCGCATACACATCGGCGCTTTCTTGAGATGAAGTAATCTCATTGGGTTCAGCACTATCGCTATGCCGCTGCACACTTTTTTCTGTAGGGGGTGCCGCGGGTAGAAAGTCTGAAAACGGCCTATCGAAAATCGAGGCAAGTGCCTTTGCCGTATCCAAAGACGGCGCTCCCTGACCATGTTCTAATCTCTGAATGGTCTTGACACTTAAGCCAGATAGCGCGGCCAGCTCACTTTGCGACCAGCCTTTTTGATTTCTGAGTATTTTGACGAATTCTTTAGTCATTGGGGCCTCAACTGGATAGATTGAAGTTTATGGATCATAGAGGAGCTTTGGTGTCAGAACAATACCCCTATGTTTAGTAGCGACTCAGCCAATCGCATAGTCAACGCATACAAACAAGCGACAGGCGATCGGTGATAAGTGGCTAGAGATGAAAAACCTTTCTAGCAGGCAATGAGGGTTCGAATGAATACACCATAGAACATAGTGTTACACGGTTAGCATCATGATTTGAGAAGCGCTTTTTAGCTAGTAACTATTAGACAAGTCCACGCCGACTGCGAAATTCGCCGCTGGCGTGGACTTCATACTTCGGGCTGGCAACTAATCTTATTGCTAAAAACGATAGGCAAACTCGCCGTACACCCAACGCGGTGGAATGCGTATATATTGGGAGAAATTGTTCCATGATTCGTAGCTGTGATCGGTGAGATTGTCGCCGCGCACAAACAGCGACCATTTGTCTGTCTCTAACCCAAGGTTTGCGTTTAGGCGGCGCACGGTATCCTGCTCGCGGGATGCAGCTGAGCAACAAGGGACGTTGGTCAAATTAGCGGCACCACCTTCTTCAAAGGCATACGACGCGGAAGCGACTAAAGTGGCACCTGCGAAGACGCTGCTGTCTCTCAAACTCGCAAGCGGTTGTCGGTAGACGAATGATCCTTTAATCTGATTTGGACGCAGAAAAGGCAGGTCCGCACCCGCACTGGTTGCACGCGCGGCTGCTGACACATTCGCCGCCAGGCTGGTAACCTCTCCCAGGCCCTTGGCATAGCCGAGGTTAAGCAGCAGCGTACCGCCGTTGTCGAATAGCGTACGATGAGTTGCTTCGATCTCGTAACCCCACGCTTCAGCTTCGCCAACGTTGTCGATGAAGTACGCACTTGGAATTTCGTCATTGGGCGCAATTGGCACTCCCGCGGCATCTTCACCTACCCGCGATCCATTAGGATTAAAGCCTAGCCCGACACCAGCCGCATCCAGCAGCTGACACTGGTCCGGACAGCCGTTCGAATTCGTGTTTAGAAAATCTTCGTACTCAGTGAGAAAGATGGCGGCGTTGAGCGTGAGTGCATTATCAAACCAAGTACTCTTCAACCCCAACTCGTAAGTCAGTGACGTTTCTTCGTCATAGGTGAGCTCAGCTGGAAAGAGTTCCAGGCCAGGTGAACCCTCATTCAAGTTCATGCCGCCATGTCGATAGGAAGAGGCTACCTTGGCATAGGCCAGCATGTCGTTGTCTTCGAAGCTATACGCGGCAGTGACGGCCCACGGCAAGTTAGTGAAGGTATCCCCCGTGGTGAAGTCCGTCTGAGGATTGACGGGATTAGCCCGGTCCACCGCGCCTCCCTGGTTTCTAACGCGATACGTGAGGACGTCGCCGTCGAAATTATCCTCTGCATAACGAATTTCGCCGGTCAGCGTGACAGGTAAATTGTCAAATGCATATTCGGTGCTGCCAAATACGGCCCAGGAGTCCGAGTCGATGTAGGTGTTGCGAAATTGCGAGTTGGGCGTTGTTTGTCCAGACCACTGATCAATGACTTCGGTGTTTTCGTGCGCGAAGTAGTCAGCTCCGACCAGCCAGGTAAAATTGCCTGAAGTTTCGGCGGCGTAACGAATTTCCTGAAAGAAAATGTCATTGTCTACGCTTCCAATCGTCTGCAAATTGCGGGAATTGAGCCTGGCGTTCGGGCCGTTGTAATCGCCATCCGAGAGTGTAATGAGTTCGCGTTCACGATAATTTGTTACAGCTGTTAGGGTGCCACCTGCCAGTGTCCAATCGATTACTAGGTTGTGGTTGTCGACGTCGTTCGTATTTTTAACCGGTGAGTTGATGGTGGTTCTGAATGCATCTTCGATGTCTGGTACCAGGCTGCGCCGCGCACGGAAGGTGTCCGTGAACACTTCGTCCTGTGTATCGAACACATAGTTAATATCCACTGTATCAGTGGGTCGAAAACGCAGAGACAAACGGTCGTGCTGGTATTCTTCAGTATCGATATCGCGACCGTTGACGTCGGTATAGAAGCCCTCATCCCGCTCTTCATCCACGTGGCTAAACCGCATGCCAAATTGCTCGTTAATCGGGATATTGATCTTAGCTTCCAGCCGTTGAAAATCCTTTTGGCCTAGCGCACCGCCCACATCGATAGTGAATTCGTCTTCCGGTTTTTTGGAAATCAGGTTCATAGCTCCACCGAGTGCATTCCGACCGTAGAGCGCACCCTGGGGGCCGCGCAACACCTCAACTCGTTCCAGATCGTAGGTGTCTAGCCTAGCGAAGTTTTTGCCTCCTAGGCTGTTGGTAGCGAAGTAGGCACCATTGCGGTACAGGCCGGTGGCTGACACAGAAGCGCGATTACGTGACTGTCCCGCACCGCGTATGGTGGGTTCAGACAAAGAAGCCGCTTGAGTCTCGTTTATGCTGATGCCAACAATCAGATCGGTGATGTCGCGTAGGTTAGTTACACCGCCCACGGCCTCGATAAACCCTTCTGAAAGGGCAGCGGCAGAACTGGGTATATCCTGCAAGCGTTCTTCCCTTTTACGAGCGGTGACGACCACTTCTTCTATCAAGGCGTTAGTTTCTTGCGCGATTGAGATAGCTGGTATGGTCTGACCGAATAGTGTGCAGAGTCCCCCGGCCAGCAGATAATTGATATTGCTGCTTTTTTTTCCAACGGCAGTGCCACCGGCTATTAACTTCCAATATTTCATTATATATTCCCTCGAAAAACTGCTGAAGCTCGAAAATGAGCATCAAAATTATTAGACTTCTATTATTATTGACACTGGTTCTAACTCAGCCCGGAGTATCCCTCAGCGGCTTGCGAGTTGGACGCAAATTGCTGCAAATGTCCTGCCCTCAAGATGAGTGTTATGCGAAAGGTTCAGCACCACTGCATAAGAATAGAGACCGAAAAAACATCACGCAACGTCAAGTCGCGGACTTGTCTTCATTGCGTTGCTAAGAATGTAGTAAAGTTTGTGGTGAGAGAATTTTTATCGCTACAGATAAGTTGATACTTAGTTTTTAGGAGTTCTGCCGAGCCCATCAACTTGTACAGGGGCGTCTGCGGCGAATACCCAAAAATGTCCTGAAGACGGATTTTCTTAGTT
>CAJXQP010000295.1 GCA_913058275.1 uncultured Gammaproteobacteria bacterium
TCGTCGGCAGCGTCAGATGTGTATAAGAGACAGACATTGAGCTATACCTAAACTACGGCCACGGCTTCCATTCGAATGATGTCCGCGCCGCGGTCAATACCATTGATCCAGTCACCGGGGACTCTACCCAGGCACAAGACGTTTTAGTCGAAGGCAAGGGTAGCGAGATCGGCTTTCGCTACGACACGCTAAATGGGTTCAATATCGCTATCGCCGCCTTCGAGTTACGCACAGACTCAGAACTGGTATTCGTTGGCGACGCCGGAACTACCGAACCTAGTGATCCAACTAGCCGCAGCGGTGTCGAGATCAACTCCTTTTGGGAGATTAGCGAGAATTGGGTATTCGATTTCAGCGCGGCGAAAACCAGCGGTTATTTCCGCGGATTACCCTCGAATGCCGACAGCATTACCGACGCACACGAGGAAGTACTCGCTGCGGGTCTGACCCACGTCGGCAACAATGGCCTAACCGCCAGCCTACGTGTCCGTCATTTTAGCGATGCCGCACTTACCGAGGACGAGGCAGTGCAGAAGGACGGCTCGACCCTTGTCCACGCCGGCGTGTCCTATGAGTTCAACAACTGGGAGATCGGAGTCGACGTACTAAACTTGCTGGATGCTGAAGACGACGACATTGCGTTCTTCTTCGAATCACAGCTTGCTAACGAGACAACTGGAGTAGAGGACATTCATTTCCATCCCTCGAACCCGCGGCACATTCGCCTACTATTGAAATACCGCTTCTAGAGCAGCAGGCATAAAAAAGCCCGCCAACATTGTTGGCAGGCTTTTTTACATGCTCTAACTTGTGCTGGTGCTAGTGACCTTCTTCGAACACTACCGTAAAACTCACAGGAACTGCACGGCTAATGCTAGGCAGCCCAGCTACCTCGCGCAGCATCTCTACACCCGCTGTTAGAGCGAATGAATCAGCCATAACAACGAGAGGCTTCAGTGTGGAGACGATAACGCCCTCGCCAGTTCGCGTAATCTGAACATCTGCCGCCAAAGCAACGCTCTGACCGTGCAGGGATAATTCGAAATCGATTTGTCTAGCAACAGATGACCCCGCATCCATATCTGTGAGCGCATCTAGGTCGATCGAACCAGTGATAATGCCATCTGGAAACAGATTCGTCTCGAACAGCATTTCTTGTATGCGCTCGTTTCGAATTGGGATCATGGTGTTCACACTAGCCAGCTCTATAGTGATTTCGACACCGCCATCGTCACCGATTGTGCCCGAGAGGCTGTCGAAGGTATGCACCTCGGCTACATGTTCTGCCTTGACAGTGACGAAGCTGAGGGTGGAAGCATCGTTATCCAGCGACCAGTGGGCCTGTGCTGCACCCGCAAATAAAACTGCTACGGATAGAGCTGTGAGCCTAGCTTGTAGTGATTTCGAGATCATTCTTACACTCCTGTTATGTATTAACCAAAACGTCTTAACTCAAATGCGACTTGGGTGACTCAATAGGTTGATTCTTTACGTGATCATCTACGTAGATCAACTTCAAGGCTGCCTAGCTTACTGCAAAATACTGACAGGTGACTATCAAAGTTGAAGAAATTTCCACTTTCACGGTCATACTGTGTTCATACTTTGGTAATACTAGAGTCACAGTATGCGCAATAGCGCTTTGAGCGCCGCACTGTAACAGTTAGAATCGGGTTCTCCAGCGGGCTAGTGACGAGCCAGCCACCTAATTTAACCGCCCATTCATCTCATTGAAGATTTACAGGCTTTCCAGTCAATCCAGGCAATAAGTAGTCATGCATGAAATCAAACTCTAACAGTCCAATAGTAAAGCAACTGGTTTTGCTTGGCGGCGGCCACAGTCACCTAGCGGTGCTGAAGCAGTTTGGCATGAATCCGGTTCCTGGGCTTGGCCTCACGCTGATCAGCGCAGATATAGAAACACCCTATTCCGGCTCCCTGCCCGGCCACATCAGTGGCATCTATGAGCGCGATGAGATTCATATCGACCTGCGACCCTTGGCGCAATTTGCGGGGGCGCGACTAATTCAAAGCGAAATCACTCGCATCGATTTCGAGCAGAAGATTATTCACTGCGAAGGCAGACCCACAATCGAGTTCGATCTCATATCACTGAATATTGGGTCAAAGCCGAATGCCATAAAAATTCCTGGGGCAGCGGAGTTTGCGCTAGGCATAAAGCCCATCGATCAATTCCTCGTACATTGGCAAAAGCACCATGCAGATATGCTGCGTGTCATTGGTTCTGAAAAGAAGTCTTACAGGTTTTTAATCGTAGGCGGTGGACCGGCGAGTGTAGAACTCGCCTTTGCTGTGCAACAACGCATTCACAATGAATTGAAGATAAAAAATTACGAAAACTCGCCTTTGGAAATCGGCATCGTCACAGCTGATAAAGAAGTGCTCAAATCTCATAACAGCAAAGTTCGTCATTTCGTAAAATCCGAGCTCGCCACCCGCGGGATCGAAGTGTTACTGGAACACGAGGTCATCGAATTTGGCTCAGGGAAAATTCATTGCAACGATGACCGCACCATCGAAGCCGATTCGATGATCTATGCAACAGGAGCCAGCATTTCCTCCTGGCCGGAAGAATGCGGCCTCGCTATTGGCGAAGATGGCTTCATCGAAGTGAACAATTTTCTGCAATCAACCAGCCATGATTTCGTCTTCGCCGCTGGCGATGCCGCAACCATCAAAGGCGAGCCCCGACCGAAGTCTGGCGTGTATGCGGTACGCCAGGGCAAGCCGCTGGCAGAAAACCTGCAGCGCTTCGCCACCGCTAGGAACCTAAAACCCTATTCCCCACAGAAGCACGCCTTGGCTTTGATTAATCTCGGCAACAAGAGAGCCATCGCATCGCGCAATAACTTGTTCTTTCAGGGGCGTTCTGTTTGGTCGCTAAAAAACTCTATCGATACTGGCTTTATTCGGAAATACAGCGAGTTCCCGGTGATGCCCGAAAATTTCGAAATCGCCAAGGGCCTAGTCGATGATGCGACGGAGCAGCAACTTCGAAAACACGCGATGCGTTGTGCCGGCTGTGGCGCCAAGATTGCCGGCGACGCGTTACAAGAAGTACTGCAAGAATTGCCCCGTCATGACAACCCAGACATTCTCTCCTCTGGATCCGCAACCGAAGATGCGGCGTTAATACAATTAGAAGATGGTCGCGTCTTGCTGCAGAGCGTAGATCAACTTAGCGCCTTCATAAACGACCCCTGGCTGTTCGCCAAGATCGCAAGCAACCACTGCATGAGCGACATCTATGCGATGGGCTGCATGCCTCATTCCGCTCTTGCTGTTGTCGGTGTGCCCCCTGCGAGCAAAAAAATCAGCAAGGGCCAGCTACGCGAGATAATGCATGGCTGCAGCGAGGCGCTTCAGGAAAATGACTGTACGCTAGTGGGCGGCCATTCTGCCGAATCTTCAGATCTGCAATTTGGTCTGTGTGTAAACGGCTTCGCCGAGCGCGATGCCCTGCTTAGCAAAGACGGAATGCAAACCGCGGACATCGTCATCCTCTGCAAGCCTCTTGGAACTGGCACGCTTTTAGCCGCCGACATGCGCTTGAAGGCGAAGCATCGTTGGATGGAAGAGGCTCTTACTCAGATGCTGGTATCGAATAGGAAAGCGGCACAGTGCTTTGTCCAATATAAGGCTACGGCCTGTACGGATATAACCGGCTTCGGGCTCGCAGGTCATTTATTCGAAATGCTTACTCCCAACAACGTGGAGTTAGAACTAAGCCTGGCCGATCTACCTGTACTTGACGGCGCATTGGAGACACTCAAACAAGGAATTCTAAGCTCGCTTCACGCCGATAACTCTCTCGTCAGTCGCGACATCTTCAATAGCGAAGCGTTTCAGGGCGATCCACGTTTCGATCTACTATTTGATCCGCAGACCGCAGGGGGCTTGTTAGCAAGCGTAGCAGAATCGCAAGCCGAAGCTTGTATCAAGCAACTTCGTGAATCTGGATACACACAGGCTAAGGCGATTGGGCGAGTCGCTAAAACAGGTGGCCAGCTACCCGCG
>CAJXQP010000296.1 GCA_913058275.1 uncultured Gammaproteobacteria bacterium
TTCGTCGGCAGCGTCAGATGTGTATAAGAGACAGAGTCACTTTTGGATGAGGTTACCGGCCTCGTTGAATATCCGGTCGCCTTAACTGGCAGATTCGAAGAGCTATATTTGGAAGTTCCCTCGGAAGCCCTGATCCTAGCAATGAAGTCACATCAGAAATGTTTCTATCTATTGGACAAGGAAGAAAAGCTGCTCGCGTATTTTGTGTCTGTGAGCAATATCCGCAGCACCGACCCTTCGCAAGTTATTGAAGGCAACGAGAGGGTAATTCGCCCTAGACTAGCAGACGCCAAGTTTTTCTATGAAACTGATAAACAATCATCCCTAGAGAGTCGCTTGGAACTACTTAAAAAGGTCGTGTTTCAAAAGAAGCTGGGCACCGTCTATGAACGCAGTTTACGAGTCGCCAAGCTAGCTAAATTTATTGCGGCGAATACAGGGGAGAACGAAGCACAAAGTGAGAGGGCTGCCATGCTCTCTAAATGTGACCTGGTCACTAATATGGTTGGAGAATTTGCTGACCTGCAAGGCCTTATGGGTTCTTATTATGCGGCCAATGACGGCGAACCTGAGCCTGTAGTTACGGCTATCAGTGAACAGTATATGCCCAAATATTCAGGGGGCGATCTGCCCTCTACCGGCATAGGGAGCATATTAGCGATTGCCGATAAACTTGATTCCATTGTGGGCCTATTTGCCATCGGCCAACCTCCAACCGGCTCTAAAGACCCATTTGCTCTGCGGCGCTCTGCTATCGGCGTATTACGCATAATGGTTCAGAACAAATTGGACTTAGATCTCCTCGCCTGCATAGAAACGTCGCTTGAGAGTTTTACAGCACTTGAATTAGATTCAGATACTGCAGAGACTGTTTTTGAATTCATGCTCGAGCGATTTCGCAGCTGGTATTCAGACGAAGGTATTCCTAGTAATGTTTTTCAATCTGTTATGCAGATCAAACCTCGCAAACCGTACGATTTCGCAAAACGAATTGAGGCTGTATCGAGTTTCGTGCAACTTGAAGAGTCAGCTGCATTGGCTGCTGCGAATAAGCGAGTCTCCAACCTATTAGACAAGGTCGATGCCTCTTGTTTATCTAATGATGTAAACGCTGAGCTATTAGTTCACGAGGCAGAAAAAGCGCTCTTTCAACAACTGCGCGATAGAGAGCATAGTACGGCACCTTTGTTTGAAGCTGGCGACTATACGTCGGGACTTGCAGAGCTTGCCCAACTCAAAAATTCAGTTGATGATTTTTTTGATGACGTACTAGTGATGTGCGACGATAAGTCTGTTCAGAATAATCGTATAGCCTTGCTGCAACGACTGCGTGATATTTTTCTTAAAGTTGCGGATATATCTTTTCTGCACACCTCTTAGTTCTGTTTAGTCAAAGTGAGCAACCATGAAAATTGTAGTACTAGATCGTGATGGTGTTATCAATCACGATTCGGATGACTATATAAAATCAGCGGAAGAATTCATTCCTATCAAAGGTAGCATTCCTGCTATAGCACGGTTGTGCGAGGCTGGTTTCAAGGTCGTAATTGCAACTAATCAATCTGGACTTGCTCGAGAGCATTTCGACGAAGATCAGTTATCTGAAATTCATCATTTGATGTGTTCTATGGTTGAAAGGGCGGGCGGAGTAATTGATGGAATTTTCTACTGCCCTCATCATCCTAACGAAGACTGTTCTTGCAGAAAGCCTGGCACCGGCCTCCTTGAACAGATCGAGAACGAGTTTGCGTGTAAGCTTCAGGGATGCTACTTCGTAGGAGATAGCCTAAAGGATATTCAGGCTGCTCGAGCTTTCGACTGCAATCCCATCTTAGTTCGTACAGGCAAAGGCTTTATTACTGAACAAGCGCTTGGTGAATCCAACGGTCTGCCTGTACCTACTTACGACGATTTGGCGTCGGCTGTTACAGCTATTCTTGGGTCACTGAATGATGTCTAGATTATTTCTAGGTGTACGCTCTTTTATTTTTTATGTTGGTTACTATCCAGGCACCGTTTTTTTATCTATTTTTTTCATTCTTCTGTTCCCTATCCTGCCGCCCAAAGGTCGACATATATTTGCCTGCATCTGGTGCGGGTTTATTTTGGGATCACTGCGACTCTGCTGCGGTGTTAGATATGTAGTCCATGGTCTTGAAAACCTACCAAATGCGCCAGCCATTATATTGGCGAATCATCAAAGTAGTTGGGAAACGATTCTATTCTATAAACTCATTTATCCTGTATCGCCAATACTGAAGAAGGAACTAACACAAATACCTTTTTGGGGCTGGTCTATGCGCCTTCTTAAACCCATAGCGATTGATAGGAGTAAACCTCGAGAGGCTGGTCGTTCATTACTAATACAAGGCGTTGACCGGATTCAGAATGGAAATTCGGTTATCGTTTTCCCGGAGGGTAGCCGGTCAAAGTACGGTACCGTTAAACGCTTCTCACGTGGTGGCGCAAAACTTGCCATTGCCGCAAACACCGGCATCATCCCGATAGCTCACAATGCAGGATACTGTTGGCCGGCTCGTGAATTCATCAAAAGGCCGGGGATAGTTACTGTTGTTATAGGCGAGAGAATAGAATTGGGAGAGCGAGACGCCAGTGAGCTTACTGCCGATGTTGAGGATTGGATACGCAAGAAGGTTGTTGAGCTTAGCTAGTACTCGTAGTGAGTACTAGCTAAGCTCAATCTGTACGTTTTCTTAAGTAGAAAAGCCTAAATATCTAAGTTTTCTGCAGCTAGCGCATTAGCTTCGATAAATTCGCGCCGTGGCTCTACCTGGTCGCCCATTAGAGTATTAAAAAGTTGATCAGCGCCAATAGCATCCTCAATAGTTACCTGTAGCATTCTTCTAGTCTCGGGATTCATCGTGGTATCCCACAGCTGATCTGGGTTCATTTCTCCCAAACCCTTATAGCGCTGTAAATAGTGGCCTTTCATTGCATCGTTGGTGAGCCATTCTACTGCTTCGGCGAAGGAGGAAATTTCTGCTGTTTTCTCGCCGCGCTTAACGAAAGCACCGGTTTCGATAAGGCCTTCCAGAGTTTGACCAAGATTAGTAATTGCTCGGTATTCGCCAGAATGAAAGAAGTCCCGACTGAACCCAAAGGACTTTTCTAAGCCATGAAGGTTTAGTTTTGCTTCAGGTAGAAATAGCTGTCTCTCTTGGTTTTTTATGGCTTCAAACGTATAGTTAATGCTCACACTCGCGTACATTTCAGTGAATTTAGCGCTCAATTCCTCAAGCCATTTCTGCACTTGCGCTTCAGATTTCAATTCATCCTCGCCCAAGCTTCTAGTGAATATCATCGCCTCTAGAATCTCGGTAGGATAGAGCCTTGCTAGCCGGCTAATAATTGCATAGCTGTTGTTGTACTTCTTCACCAATGATTCAAGTGCGTCGTCTGTAATTCCCGGGGCATCCGAATTCACATGCAGGCTTGCTCCATCGAGGGCTGTTTGGGTTTGGTATTCGGCTAACTCAGTGTCATCTTTTAGATACTGTTCCTGTTTTCCCTTTCGAATCTTGTACAGCGGCGGCTGCGCGATGAAGATATGGCCACGCTCAACAAGCTCTCGCATCTGCCTGAAAAAGAAAGTCAGTAGTAATGTTCGAATATGTGAACCGTCAACATCAGCGTCCGTCATGATAATAATGCTGTGATACCGCAGGTTTTCTGGCGCAAATTCCTCGTTGCCTATTCCACAACCTAACGCCTTAATCAATGTTCCGATTTCAACGGAACTCAACATCTTATCGAAGCGCGCCTTCTCTACGTTTAGGATCTTGCCTTTTAGCGGCAAAATAGCCTGATTTTTACGGTTCCTTCCTTGTTTTGCTGAACCACCCGCCGAGTCACCCTCCACTATATATATCTCGGAAAGTGCTGGATCTTTCTCTTGGCAGTCGGCGAGTTTGCCTGGTAAACCGGCAATATCTAGTGCGCCTTTACGTCGCGTCATTTCTCTAGCCCTGTCTCTTATACACATCTGACGCTGCCGACGAATAGAGAGGTGTAGATC
>CAJXQP010000297.1 GCA_913058275.1 uncultured Gammaproteobacteria bacterium
GTCAGATGTGTATAAGAGACAGGAGGGTAAGGCGCCGATTGCGAGGTGGCTCAGCTATAATACGAATGAAAATTTTGCGGATATTGGCTTGTCTTCTAGCCCTGTTTTGGCCGCAGATAATCTACAACAACGACTCTGGGATAATTGTGCCGGCGCGGTACTTACTTCCGCTACGCTCTCCTCCTTAGGGAATTTCGATATGTTGCAGATGCGAGCAGGTTTGCCTGAGCATACTCACTACTTAAGCATTCTAAGCCCATTCGATTTTGCGAATTCTGCGAGCCTAGTTATTCCAAAAATGCACTGTGAGCCGTCGAACTCTGAGAAACACACTGATTACATCGTAAAGGCAATTCCTAGAATAGTGGATAAGTCGGGCGCTTCGCTGATGCTTTTTTCTAGTCGACGGCAGATGCAGGATGTTATGCAGCAGCTGCCCCCATTGTGGCGCGATCTAGTTTTATGCCAAGATGATTTTCAGAAGTCGCAATTGATAAAATACCATCGGCAACGAGTCGACAAAGGAGAGGGCAGTCTGATTTTTGGCTTGTCTAGCTTCGCAGAGGGAGTAGATCTGCCTGGGAAATATTGCACCCATGTACTGATAGCTAAAATTCCTTTTGCTGTGCCGAATGATCCGATTGAAATGACTCTATCTGAATGGATAGAACAGCAGGGGCTCAATTCTTTTATGACTTTGGCTGTGCCTGACGCGGCTTTTCGGCTCGTTCAAGCCAGTGGGCGATTGCTGCGCAGTGAATCTGACACAGGCAAGATAACGCTCTTCGACGAACGCATAGTTAGCAAGCGATATGGAAAGACGATTCTAGAATCTATGCCGCCCTATAGACGAGAGATATTCATGGAAGAGACAGATCAAGCTACTGGCGAGTAGCGAAATAGATTTGACTGCTCTGAACTGCTAGCTTTACTTGCCCGACTTGCGATTAATGATGAAGTAACCGGCGGCGACGCCTACCAACACCCCGATAGCGCTGGATGCCAATACGCTACCGAGAAGTGGGCCAAGCCCTAGGCCGACTAAGATGACCCCCGTAGTTATACAGAGGGCATAAGTGCCTCGTTCAGAGTTCTTTTTGGCTTTCCTCTTCGACATTGCAGCTCCAAAATTAGCAGGTTGTTTTTATTAGTTTGCCTTACGTACTGAGTATATCAAGGTGCTAAGGCTTGAAAATTGGCCCGGGTCGATAGCAGTATTGCCGATGCTATCCATCACTTCCTGGCCCTCAACGACTTTCCCTATAACCGTGTATTTGCCCCAAAGCCATTCGGCGGCTGTAAGGCTGATGAAAAACTCGGAACCATTGCTATCTGGGCCCGAATTCGCCAGAGCTACGGTACCACGTTCAATAGGCCGACTCTCTAGAGAATCATCGTACCGGTAGCCTTGATTCTCGTAGACCGATTTTACACTCAATTCCTGAAGTGTTTCGAGAACTTGATACTGTCTGCTCAATGCCGCCTCGACATCTGTGATATTTCGTTGTGAATAAAGTGGCGTCAGTATCTCCTCATGGAAATCTGGCTTCGATTCAATGTTGAGCACATCGGCGAAGCTCCCGTCCGGGTTCAGTGCCGGTATTTGATCTAGGCCCAGAGCATTCGCATTAATCTCGTCGTTGAGGAGACTAACCTGAAGTCCCAAAGGGTTAATTGCTGGGCTGCCTGCTTGAATGATGAAGCCCGGCACCACGCGATGAAAGCGCATGCCGTTGTAGTACCTAGACTGGATTGGTTCGCCAGTTTTCAAATTTGTAAATTCTTTCTCTCCCTCGGCCAGCGCAATAAAATTTTCTACATTGTTAGGTGCTTCAAGGGGGTAGAGTTCAAGATACATTTCACCCTTCGATGTGCTTATTCGTATCAGGGGGTTCTGAGAATCCTCCATGGCCACTAATGCCGTAGAAGTATCGGCGAGTGCTGTGTTTAACGAGGTAAGCAGGCTAAAAATTAGCAGGAGAAGGCTGGGAATAGTGGATTGAGGCATAGAAGTCTACTGCAGCAGGTGATGGTCGGCAGGAAGGTTCTTGGAAATCCAAATCGCTAGCTTGTGACGCATATTGAGCACGCTCTCATCAGGCATTGCTAGTGGTTGTATGACGCCATCTTTAACGAGTAGCAGGTAAATCGCGCGTACCTTGTTGTCAACATGATCTGTAGTCTCGAATGTACCAGCGCCGCGAGCCTCGAAATAGCGCGTGCCTACTCGGATCGCTTCTTTTAAGAGTTCGCTCTCGTTCTTGATTTTCTTCATGGCTGCCTTTACCTAGGTACTATCTATCGATTTCCTATCGACGCAAAGATTGTAGGGCGAAAGCGGCTCCTCATGCAATACGGCTCTGCACAGTACCTGGATTTGGCGCGCAATCAGTTCAGGGTAAGATCTGCTAGGAATCTTGATAAAGAGTCAGCTCTTCTAGGGTGTCGATATCTTGCAGTATACCTGGGTCAGAGACTCGCAGCTCTCGCACAGCCTGCGGATACATGCTCGTAAGTCTCCTGCCTCCGCTATCGCCCGTTAACGCTTCTAGATCGGTATAAAGGTTTTTGCCAAAGGCGACGGGATTTCCCATTTTGGAGTCAAAAGTTGGAGTAACTATGGAGTCTACGGTGACTAGCTCGGCAATGAGACTATAGGTTGAGGTCTCAATAAAAGGCATATCGCCTAGACAAACTACGCAGCCATCCCAATCTCCAATTTGCTGTGCGGCAAAGGCCAGCGTCGCTCCCATTCCTTGATCGGCATGTTCAAAACCGAGGATTGATGTGCCCTGCGCTAGTTTTTGAAGCGCTGTAACCATCTCAGGTCGTGTAACGACGAGTAGTTCCGGGAATGCCTCGGCAATTCGCTCCACGGTCTGTTGGAAAACCGTTTTTCCGCTCGACAGCTCGGCGAGTAGTTTGCTGCTGCCAAATCGGCTGCTGAAACCTGCCGCTAATACGATGGCGCCTACGGGCTTGGTCATGTCTAGTGCGTGGCCGCTTTTACCTGTCGCAAGGCAGGCAGCTTAGTGGAGGATCTTTGTGGATTTGCGTGTTGGCTCAATTTCTTGTTGGCTAATTTCTACCACAAAACTCTCTCTTTCCTGATCTCGAGCCAGTTCTTGCTCGCTCTCCTCGCCGTTAGATTCACTAGCTGCTGTCTGTACAGGAGATTCGTACTGTAGAGCAGCAAGCGCTTCTATTTCTTCTCGTTTTTCCAGTTGGGCTTTGATCTGATCGCTTAAATGACGGCGCAGCCTGTTTACTACGCTAGTCATAACTTCAATGGTCTGACTAAGCTGATCTAGAGTAACGAGGGTGCGTTCCGGATCGTCGTCAGCGTACTTTTTTTCGCTCATGTGTGCTCCATTTGGTACAGGCTCCGGGGAGCCGATACTAAATCTTAATGCCAGACCCTAATCCCAGGTCAGAGCACCGCCAGTTTGATATTCGATGACTCGAGTTTCGAAGAAGTTCTTTTCCTTACGCAGATCCATTATTTCAGACATCCAAGGGAACGGATTCTCAACTCCAGTGAACTGCTCAGGCAGACCGATCTGAATGAGTCTTCGATTCGCAATGAATTGTAAATACTCTTCCATCATTGCAGCGTTCATACCGAGTACGCCACGAGGCATTGTGTCTCGCGCGTATTCGATTTCTAGAGCTGTAGCTTGCAAAATCATCTGCGTAGCTTGCTCCTTCATCTCGTCAGTCCAGAGTTGTGGGTTTTCTATCTTGATCTGGTTGATCATGTCGATACCGAAATTTAGGTGCATAGATTCGTCGCGAAGAATGTATTGAAACTGCTCCGAGGTGCCCGTCATCTTGTTGCGTCTACCCATGGATAGTATCTGGGTGAAACCGCAGTAGAAGAATATACCCTCCAGACAGCAGTAGAACGCGATCAGGTTTTTCAGTAGGGCCTGATCATTTTTAACTGTACCTGTGTTGAATTTTGGATCTGTCTCTTATACACATCTGACGCTGCCGACGAATAGAGAGGTGTAGAT
>CAJXQP010000298.1 GCA_913058275.1 uncultured Gammaproteobacteria bacterium
AGATCAGCCTCGGTCTCGTGGGCTCGGAGATGTGTATAAGAGACAGCTCCTTGTAGTGCTGCTAACGTATCCTGATAGGCAAGATAGAGCTGTTTATGTTCAACGTGATTCATTAACAATCGCGTCAACAGTTCATTGATATACATACCGCTGAACAAGCGCTGTCCTTCTAGCCTCAGTGCGCCATGACTGCTTTCCAGCCCAGTTAGGGTTTTCAGCTCACCACGACCTGAGAGTGAAACTAGCAGAGGTTGAAAAAGCTGGAGAAGTGAACGGTACTTTGACTTTGCGCTGCGTGCGCCCTTGGCAACAGCGCGTACGCGCCCATAGTCCATGGTGAAGAAATCGACTAGCAAGCTGGTATTTTGAAAAGGCTGACTATGCAAAACGTAAGCCGGCTGTAGTGCAACTCTCGAATCCATAATCGTCTCGACAGCTCTATATGAGCTACTAACTAACTACGTATGTAACTATCTATCTACATAACCAAGGCTCTGCAACGCCCGTTCGTCGTCAGCCCAGCCGGATTTTACCTTTACCCAAAGATTCAGCATAACCTTACTATCAAATGCCGTCTCCATATCTTCACGGGCAGAGCTACCGATCTGTTTTAGGCGATCGCCATCCTTGCCAATCACAATTCGTTTCTGTCCTTTATTGTCCACCAAGATTAAGCCGTGAATATGTAATACGGATTTAGCTGTCTCAAATTTTTCGATCTCTACGGTAACTTCATAAGGCAATTCGTCGCCCAGTTGTCGCGTCGCCTTTTCTCGAATCAATTCGGCGGCGAGGAATCTAGAGCTTCTATCGGTTACCTGATCTTCAGGGAAGAGAAACGGTGCCTCTGGTAGTAGTGCTTTCACCAGAGCGTCTATGGTATCTAGATTGTGACCACCAAGGGCGGAGACGGGAACTATTTCGGTAAACTCCCGCTTCTCCCTTAACTTCGCGATATGCGGTAACAATTCTGTTTTGTCCTGCACTAGATCAATCTTGTTGATGACCAACAATACTGGCACGTTCGCATAGGTCAACGCATCCAATACATATTGATCCGCTTCATTCCAGATGAAGCGCTCAACAACAAATAACACCACATCAACGTCTTTAATCACGTTAAGCACGGTGTCGTTCATAACCTTATTCAGCGCCTTGCTGTATTTAGCGTTCAGACCTGGCGTATCAACGAACAGACACTGATGATGCTCATCACTGTTTATTCCCATAATTCTATGCCGAGTAGTCTGCGGCTTACGCGATGTAATACTAATTTTTTGATGTAACAGATGATTCAGCAGCGTCGATTTACCCACATTCGGGCGACCCACTATAGCGATGTATCCGCAGCGGCTGGGTGGTGTAGCTTGTTCGGTTGGTTTGTTCATACCTTGTTTGTTGTTGCCTCTATCGCATCCAAAATTTTCATTGCAGCCTGCTGCTGTGCCTCACGCTTACTGGTACCGGAACCCTCAGACTCAGTGCCAAATGATTCCAATCTACAGTTCACATGAAATACCTGTTCATGCGCAGCGCCAGTAATTTTTACTACTTCGTATTTGGGTAAACTTTTTCCCTGAGCCTGTAGAAACTCCTGCAGGCGAGTCTTTGCATCTTTACGTTCAGCCGTGGCGGCATCAATCGCTAGTTTACTCTCGCTGATCTTTTTTACGAATGTTGTGCAGGCATCTATCCCCCCATCCAAGTAAATTGCCGCTATTAGCGCTTCGACTGTATCAGCAAGAATAGAGTCTCTATCGCTCCCGCCGCTATTTGCCTCACCAGTACCTAGTCGAAGGTACTCGCCAATTCCAAGGCTTCTTGCAGCTGCGGCCAGCGTGTTCTTGTTGACTAGGGCTGAACGCATTCTACTGAGCTCACCTTCAGTGGCCTGCGGATTTAACGTGAACAGCGTTTCTGCAACGATGAACCCCAAAAGAGAGTCTCCTAAGAATTCAAGTCTCTCGTTATGAACTGCATTTGCACTGCGGTGGGTTAGCGCTAGCTGCGCCAGCTCCGGATTGGAAAATTGGTAAGCTATGGACTGCTGAAGATTTTCTAGATTATTGACCATTTATTGTAAATCAGTGTTGATCTTTGCTACGACATCGAGATTCGCTGCCAGTTCAACACGGCGCTCATAGGCAATTGTAATAATGGCTTGGTCATTTTCCTTACGCAGTGTAATAGAAGACAGGTCGAAATCGGTTACATTATTGATGCGCAAAGTATTAGAGACACGCTGGCGAATTTCAGTGATGGTCATATTTGCTGCCTCACCGTTTTCGATTAACTCTTCGCAGACACCGCTAACCAGATTGTGATCAACATACAGAGGGACTACTTTCAATCCAAATGTAAGGAATGACACTACTAATATGAACATCATGAGTATGCTGAACTTAGAAACACCCGCCTGTTCTCTTAAGCTTTTTAGTCCTATTTGTTTCATGATCTCACCCGTAGGAAAGTTGCACTGGCTAATAATGAATATCTATTGATCTGATTGCAAATCACTAGAATACCAAGCCTAAGGAGTTGAACCGGTTAAATCCGCTACAGCTGTCACAAAAATTTTACTTAATTCGTTGGTTTCTAGCAAAAGTTGGCAGATTCAGCCCCGGATCCTTGTGCATCCATACTGCTATCGCCCTACCGACTATGTCTTCCTCTGCTACCGTGCCCCACTCTCGGCTATCGCTGCTATTGTCTCGATTGTCACCCATCATGAAGTAATGTCCATTCGGGATTACCCAAGTCGTGCGCGAGCGCTGCCTAGTGACCGCCGTTATGTGCTGAGTAGCATGCTCGACACCATTGATTATCTCTGTATGCAAGGTGCCGGCTAAGTCGCCCAGGTTGGTATCTATAACTATGTCTTCGACAAATCCTTCAGTGATCAGTTCACCATTGACGAACAATCGCTTGTCTTCATACCGTATTGCATCGCCCGGCAAGCCGATTACTCGCTTAATATAATAGCTATCTACATGAGGAGGAATGAAAACCATGACATCCCCGCGCTGAGGATCTGCAACATCCACAATCTTAGTCCCGATAACCGGTAGTCGAACGCCATAGGCGTATTTATTGACCAAGATAAAGTCACCAACCTCCAACGTTGGAATCATCGACCCTGTTGGTATCTGGAAAGGCTCTACTAGGAACGAACGGAGTATCAAGACAATCAGCAACACGGGAAAAAAGGACTTCGCGTACTCTATGATCGTCGGCTCTTGGGATAAAACGGCGATGTCTCGTGCTACTTTTTCATCCGTCATTCCCTTCGTTTGAGTCGCCTCATAATCTGCGATGGCTTGCAGACGATACTTCTTGATCCACAGACTATCGAGCAGCCACAGTGCTCCGCACGCGCCGACGAGACAAACCAATACTAGCGAAAAATCTATATCCATTTCGTTCTTATCTGTTGCTTGATTCTCGTTTAGCTGTCATCTATTTATGCTAAATGAGTTAGGTTAATTAATAATTAACTATGACTAGCTATCAACTTTTAGCACCGCCAAAAATGCTTCCTGCGGCACTTCCACGTTGCCTACTTGCTTCATTCTTTTCTTGCCCGCTTTCTGTTTTTCGAGAAGCTTCTTCTTACGAGAAATGTCACCACCATAGCACTTCGCGGTGACATTCTTACGCAGCGCCTTTACCGTCTGCCTGGAAACGATCTGCCCGCCAATCGCGGCTTGAATAGCCACATCGTACATCTGCCGGGGAATTAATTCCTTCATCTTCTCAACCAGCGCGCGGGCCTTCGATTGTGCGTGTTCGCGATACACAATAATCGCTAGTGCGTCTACTCTATCGCCATTAATTAGAATATCTAAACGCACTAAATCGGATTCCTGAAAGCGTTCGAACTGATAATCGAGTGAAGCGTAGCCACGACTTGTCGACTTTAGCTTGTCGAAGAAATCCAGCACAACTTCGTTCATAGGCAATTCATAGGTCAGCGAAACCTG
>CAJXQP010000299.1 GCA_913058275.1 uncultured Gammaproteobacteria bacterium
CGAGATCAGCCTCGGTCTCGTGGGCTCGGAGATGTGTATAAGAGACAGCTCCTGTTCCGGTTGTAATTTTAGTAGTCTTGTTCATTATTCACCTCAATTGTACTGCTTGATTAACTCTCTTTATTTAGCTCTTACTTAAATCTCGAATTCATTTTTTCATGAACTACTTAGTCTATCTCACCTGCAGGCAGGCCCTGATTTCCGGAGGATGACCTTAAATCCCGACCCAGAGCAACGATCCCAATTTTATAACAATTATAAATTCGGCGAACCTGAGAACATGGACTCTCAAGCGGTCGTTGTCAAGACGGCTTAACCCTAGGAAAGGCCCCGCGTCCGCAATACAGGTAGGAATCTCTAGACTCACGTCTATTCGCTGTTTATGCTCTTGCTCACAACAAAAAGAGAGGCTTTCATGCGCAGTAATTTGATATACGTGATTTTCGCTATAGTACTTTTGATGGCAGGCATTATAGTGGCAATCTGCCTTGCTGATACGGTGCCGAATGCGGCTGGTTTAGCCCATGCACAGTTCAACGGCATGCAGGCCGGCGGCAACGGGGCCGCGCGACTAGAGCACATTGGCAGCCTCGCCTTCGCCTTTCAGAGTTTACTGCTACTGCTAATCGTATGCCTCGCTGCTCTGGGCGTGGCCGAAGAGCGGCGCAGCACAGAATTTTGGGCCTATATGGGCGGCACTTTGTTATTCAGCCTCTTCGTCTGGTGGCAGATGTACTCTGGCCATCAAGCCTTTCTGGAAACTGGGGTCACCAGCTATTTCATGGGTTTTCCTGTTGCTACGGCCTGGCAAGTATATGGCACCTGGTTGGGGGCGATTCCGCTGATAATCTTGTACACCGTAGGTTTTCGGAAATTCATCTTCACCGATGAAGACGAGCAGAAGTACGAGAAATTGCTAGAAAATATCGCAAAAAAGTCGGAGCAGTAATTCCATGGAAGCCTATAGACAGGAAATCATCATTGGCGCAGTTATCATTTATATGGTTTTTTGTGTCATCACTGGTCTGTGGGCCATGCGGCGCACGAAAAATTCCAGCGACTTCTTTATAGCAGGCAGAGGCCTAGGACCCGTTGTCGTCTCACTTGCCCTGTTCTCTTCCACGCTAAGCGGCTTCGGATTTGTAGGCGGGCCGGGGTTGGTCTATTCGATTGGCGTAAGTTCATTCTGGATGATTGTCATCTCATCCTCCGGCTATGCGCTAGGGTTTTTCCTTGTAGCAAAACGAATCCGCATGATCGCCGACGTGCGCAATTGCATATCCCTTCCAGATGTTCTTGCAGCAAGATACAACAGTGAAGCGGTTCGATTTCTTATTGCCGTTACAATTGTTCTTGGGGTAATGGGCTATCTAGCAACACAGATTTTAGCCATGGCTGTAGTGATGCAGGCGATCCTCTCTGGCACTGTCATGTTCGCGGACATAGGACTCGTTACCTGTGTCGTTATTTCTTCTACCGTTCTAATCTTCTACTGCGTCACCGGAGGCATCATTGCCTCTGTCTATACCGATGTGGTGCAGGGCGCGATAATGATGATCGCTGGAGTGCTGATTCTATTGACTGCGATGTCTGTATTCGATGGCGGAATGCAGGAAGCGACCTCCATTATTCTTGCAGACGACGGCGAGGCTATGATGCCCTTCGGTGCCGCTGGAATCATGGCGTCCTTAGGCTGGTTCTTTGTCTTCGGCTTAGGTCTTGCAGGCCAACCCCATCTTGTAACGAAGATGATGATGAACAGAAGCATATCCGACAACAGGGTCATCCTCCCGATGTCTCTGTTCGGTTACGTCATGGCCGCCCTACTATGGGTCTCCATTGGGGTGATCATGCGCGCCGCTGTTATCGATGGCGTTATAGAACCGCTAGCTCTTCCCGATGATGCTGCGTCTCTCTTCCTCTCAATATTTACCAATCCGCTTTTGGCTGGGATTGTTTTTGCCGGTCTTTTTGCTGCGATCATGTCGACGTCTGACGCCTTCCTCAACATAGGTACGGCCGCAATCATTCACGACATACCTAAAGCTATTCAAGGGCACGCAATTCAGAACGAGCTGTTCTGGGCTCGCATAGTTACCGTGATTTTAGCGATAGTTGCGGCTAGCTTCGCGCTGTATTCACACTTTCAGGACGCCACGCTAGTCGCCATACTCGGCGCTTTCGGCTGGGCGACCTTCGCCGCATCGATATTTCCTGTACTAGCTATCGGATTAAACTGGAAGGGCGCTACTGCGATGGGGGCCGTTGCCGCGATCGTTTCGGCCTTGCTTATAAACTTTTTCATCCAGCTCGCAGGTATCGTTCTGCCTTACGGCATACTCGGCGGACTGATCGCATTCATTGTCTCGCTCGTGTTGTTTATTGGTGTGTCACTAGTAACGAAGAAGCCAGAACTCGATGCAGACATGGAAGCGGTGCTAAATATTTAAAATACCGCTCTTCTCAAGCTATAGCTCTAGCTGAGGCACCGAGTAAGGAGAATTTGGATCTACGGCCTGACGTAGAGAGAAAACATTGCCATCGATATCGTTCGCATGAACCTGCCAAAAATTTCCTAACAGAACTGGGTCGCTGACAAATTCCACACCTATATCAGACATGCGCGCATACTCCGCCTGAATGTCACCAACTTCAATCGAATAAGAATAACCAAGCGCCGTGCTGTCTCTATTTCCTAAGAATTGAATCGTTTCCGGATTATCGTATTGCCAGAACTCCATACTCTTCGATCGCTGCGCCATTCTGAAGAACATGACCTTAAGCTCCACATCGTCAACATCAGTCGCATCATCAAAGGTCACACGGTCCGCGATATCAGCCGTTCTATAAGGGTTAAAGCCCATTATTTCTGAGTAGTAGTCGGTTAATCGCTCGATGTCATGCGTTACCAAAGCAACCTGTGTCATCCACAAGTCTAAACCTTGTTCTATCCATTCAGGACTTCGTCGGTCTCCGCCTAATCGATCAAAATCTAGCTGTTCTAGCTCAATCATATTTCCTTCGGGGTCATAGGCATAGGCATAAGTGACGCCCTGGCCCAGTAGATCTACAGGACCATCGCCACGGCTGAGCATTTCAGCTCCTGCACGCTTGAATTTGTCGTATCCCGATAAGTGTGACGGCGACTGAAAACAAGTATGGGTCATACCCGGGCCCTCTACAGGCATCTTGCTAATCGGTACATCACGGTTATGACTAAATTCCGTGAGCTCTAAAAGCATATTCGGCGCTTCGAGCACTGCTATCTCATACTCTATCCCTTCGCGGCCAAATAGTTTGTCAGCTGCACTATTGCTACGAACTACTTCTCTGCGAATAACTTTAAAACCCGAAGCTCGCTGATAAAAATCTAGAGACGCATCCAAATTCCTCACCGATAAACCGATGTGATTGACGCCCATTAAGGTCGTTGGAGAATCAGAGATTGTTGCATCTGGATCAATCTCATAGGCCATCGCCTGCGATGAAATCAGCAACAGCGATATGCTAGAAAAAAGCAAGCCGGAAAAGATCGACCTGCAGCTAGGTTTATTACGGTCGGAAAAAAGATTGTACATAGTTAGCTCTCAAAAATTACGGACTAAAGAATAATTCCAAAATACTAAATAGCTACGGGTCAGATGTGCACTCACTATTTAGTTCCCATCGAGTGAATAAACCAATAGCACATTACCTGGCGCCTCAGCCCACTTCTCATAACCCGAGGTGATGAAGACCTGACCATTCATAATTACCGGGCCATCTGATTCGATGGAACCGCCTGTCGCTTCGATTCCATTGCGAGTCCCGAAGCTTTGTCGCGTATTGGTTTCCCAGAGTATGCTGCCATTGTCGACATCGAAAGCGCGCAAGATGCCATCTAGTCCGCCGGCAAACACTAGATCAGAAGTACTACTGACAGCTGCAGAGACTGTCTCTTATACACATCTGACGCTGCCGAC
>CAJXQP010000300.1 GCA_913058275.1 uncultured Gammaproteobacteria bacterium
TCTACACCTCTCTATTCGTCGGCAGCGTCAGATGTGTATAAGAGACAGATGCAGGCTTGTGGTCTAAATTTAAAAACTTCTAACACAAGCTTTAGACATTCTGCTGCAAATTTTCAATCTCTTGAATCTTCTGTCTTAAACGCGCCTCTTCAGCAGGCGCGATTCCGTTGTCACTCTCTATCTTCAAGGCCGAGCGCAATTGCTGCCGTGCTCTTTGGTAGTCTCCTAAAAGTCGAAAATATTCTGCTCGAGCCTGGTGCACCGCGCTGATATTGCCCGCTTGACCCTGAGTCTCGGCGAGCTTGTACCAGAGTTGAAAGTCGTTTGGCCGGGAAAGGCTATGTCGCTCCATGACTTCGGAGGCAGCGGTGTAGGCGCGTGATTCTATGAGCGCTTCAACGTAGGCCATTGTGAGCGCATTATTGCCCGGGTTTATAGCAAGATGACGTTGCAGAAAATTAACTGCCTGCCCTGGCTCGTTCTGCTCGGTAAGAATTTCAGCCAGCGTTACCGCATAGCTAATACGATTCGGTTCTTTCTCCAGCAATGGAGCAAGAGTGGCACTTGCTTGCGAAAACTGCTTATTCTCATAATAGGCGATAGCGAGGGCGTAGCGATTCACATCGCGTGTAAAGTCACTCGTGCTATATTCAAGAAGGCGTTCATATTCAAGAACGAGGTCAGCCTTGTTGGCCGCGTAGTGACCGACCACTCGGGCACGGACAATCTGGTATTCAAGATTGGCGCTGTATTGTTGTGGTGGGTAGCGACCGGCTCTGCCTCGGCTTCCTGAGACACGTGACTCCGTGAGAGGATGCGAGAGAAGGAATTCCGGCGGCTGGCGCCCAAATCGATTGATGGCCAGCAGCCGTTCGAATAGTGTCGACATACCATCGGGGTCGAAACCCGCGCTATACATCACATCTTGGCCGACTCGATCTGCCTCTGTTTCGTTGCTTCTGCTGAAGCGCAGTTGATTCTCAAGTGAGCGTCCCTGAGCTGCAGCTATTGCAGCGGTGCCGTGGCTGGCATCGGAGGTAGCCATTATAATTACGCTAGCTAACAATGCTGCCATGCCGGGAAGTCTTGCTGCCCTCGCCTCATCGATTCCTCGAGCAAAATGACGCTGGCTTACGTGAGCGATTTCGTGGGCCATTACTGAGGCAAACTCCGCCTCGGACTGAGCGTTGAGGAACAGGCCTGTATTTACGCCGATAATGCCACCGGGAGCGGCGAAGGCATTCAGCGCTTCGCTGTCGATAATCACAAAAGAGAGGCGATGGTCCTGGAGTGCGCTCCGCGATGCGAGCTTATAGGTTACGTTCTCAAGGTAGGCATTCAACAAAGGGTCGGAAATTGTCGGCGCACCGCGACGAATGCTGCTGAGGAACTGTTGCCCCATAGCATATTCCTGCTCAATCGATACTGTCCCAGAGATACGATCTCCGAGGCTGGGCAGGGCGGACTGGGCTGACAGCAAGCTAGGAATAATAGCTGAGAGCAACAGCACTAGGGATTTTTTAAGGTAACGATTCTGCATAATGTTCACTGATAATACTCTAAGACCGAGATTAACAGTATTAATTCGTCGATTGCGAGTAACTTTTGGTCGATATCTAGGGGCCTCTACTCAATTCTGTGATCACTGTGTGGTCGTTTGGTGCGTGCTGCTGAAAACGTGGGTAGGCAAAGAGTCAATCAGAGGCTGGAAAGGCGATATCATTCATGGTGTTTAGCCTGTATAGCTTGATAAAATGTAGCGATGGAGATAAACGCCGATATAGAGATAGATCTGAGTGGCTTACAGTGCCCAATGCCACTGTTGAAGGCAAAGCTTGCCCTGAATAGCATGAATTCTTCTCAGGTTCTGAAGGTGGTTGCTACTGACCCAAGCTCGGAGAAAGATTTCCACATGTTTGCCGATCAAACTGATCACCAAATTCTGGGTTTTCAGAAGGACGATAGCGCCTATTATTACTGGATCAAGAAGGGCTAGGAAGTCTCTGACCACTCTGGCTGGCGCGCCCTGTCTTTAACTAGAGCCGCGCAAAGCGACCATACACTTAAGCAGAGGCTCCTGGGCCTACTGGAGACATTTAGAAATGAAGAAGTTGGTTAACGATTTTCTCGATCGCTATTTTCACGACGAAGAATCTATCATCCTTATGTTGCTGCTGACCGTCGGTCTAGGGGTTCTGCTGCTATTCGGTGGTGTTCTGGCGCCACTGATCACGGCAATTATCATCGCCTACCTCATGCAGGGCTTGGTCGAAATTCTGCTGCGTCGGGGCCTCTCATCACGAATTGCTTTTGTCCTCGTCTATGCGGTGTTTATTGGTGTATTCCTGTCGATGCTGTTGTTTCTTCTTCCCTCCGCCTGGAACCAGTTGCGAAGACTGATGAACGAGTTACCCAACCTAATTAGTCAGTGGCAAGCATCCCTGTTGTTGCTGCCCGAGAACTACCCGAATCTGGTTTCCGAGCAGCAGATTCGTGAGTTCATCAACGGCGTGCAGGGGGAGTTGGGAGGCTATGGTCAATCAGTTCTGGAGTATTCATTGGCGAGTATCCCCAGCATCATTTCCACGGTCGTGTTTATTGTCTTAGTTCCTATACTTGTCTATTTCGTTATGAAAGATAAGTCAGACTTAATCAACTGGGCGGGTAATTTTTTGCCACGTAATCGTCCCTTGATGAATCGAATCTGGTTGGAGATGGATCAGCAGATTTCAAATTACATCCGTGGCAAGGTCCTTGAAATCTTTATTGTCGGCAGTGTTAGTTACCTTATGTTCGTCATATTGGGCATCAACTATGCCTTGTTGCTTTCGGTGCTAGTGGGGCTTTCAGTGATCGTTCCCTATATCGGCGCGACAGTCGTCACTATTCCTGTTGCTGCAGTTGCCTATGTGCAGTGGGGAATTGGCAGCGAATTCTATACCGTTCTCGTGGCCTATGGTGTGTTGCAGCTGGTGGACGGCAATGTGTTAGTGCCAGTCATTTTTTCGGAGGCGGTGAATCTGCATCCAGTTGCGATTATTGCTGCCGTTCTTGTTTTTGGCGGAATTTGGGGGCTGGCGGGGGTGTTTTTTGCTATACCACTGGCGACTCTAGTGAAGGCTATCATCAATGCCTGGCCGAATAAAATTCAGCCGAGTGCAGGGCCGGATGAACAAGAAGGCGGTGCTGTCTAACAGCGCTGTGACTCCTTTGGTTGATGTCCTTTCGATGTGCTAAAATTCGCAGCTTCAATTTTCTACTGGTATTACCATGCTTGATCACATGCGCGGCAGTATTGTTGCCATAGTTACACCGATGCAACCCGACGGATCGCTGGATATGATTGGGTTGAATGCACTACTCGAATGGCATATTGCCTCGGGTACGAATGCAGTCGTAATCGTTGGCACTACTGGCGAGTCTGCCACCCTCAGCACCGATGAGCATTGCGATCTGGTCGCTCATTGCGTCAATGAGGTCAATGGAAGAATTCCGGTAATAGCCGGCACCGGATCGAATAATACGGCCGAAGCGCTCTATTTCACTGAGTCTGCAAAGAAGAATGGCGCAGATGCGGCACTACTGGTTACGCCTTATTACAATAGACCTTCGCAGGAAGGCTTGTATCAACATTTTAAACTGATAGCGCAGGGCGTGGACATTCCGCAGATTCTCTACAATGTGCCGGGACGCACTGCGTGCGATTTACAGCTGAGCACGGTTAAACGACTTGCCGAGTTCGAGAGTATAGTAGCGATCAAAGATGCTAGCGGTGACCTGGCGCGAGGGTTGGAGTTGATCGAGCATTGTGGTGAGCAACTTTCCATCTTCAGTGGCGAAGACGCGCTTAGTCTGCCCCTGATATTGGCTGGAGCTGATGGCACTATTTCCGTTACGGCGAATGTGGCACCAGGGTTGATGTCACAGATGCTGTCTCTTATACACATCTCCGAGCCCACG
>CAJXQP010000301.1 GCA_913058275.1 uncultured Gammaproteobacteria bacterium
TCGTCGGCAGCGTCAGATGTGTATAAGAGACAGCTGAAATATAGAGCCTACTTCTCTACGATTTTTCTAAAGACCGCCAGGCGGTCTTTAGAAAGCATACATACCACCATGAAGTCAGGTAGGCAGG
The DNA here is from genome assembly GCA_913058275.1 of uncultured Gammaproteobacteria bacterium. Classification (GTDB taxonomy): domain Bacteria; phylum Pseudomonadota; class Gammaproteobacteria; order Pseudomonadales; family Pseudohongiellaceae; genus UBA9145. The sequence goes on from CAJXQP010000301.1 coordinate 128, forward strand.
TCGCCGCAAAGGCGACTGCGGTATTCGGGTCTACAAGTTCGGCCTGAATCGTACCTACGACACCCGCGTATGCGATTTCTACAGTCACTACATTACCGTCGATCCTTCCGTTCTTGCTGGTCCATTCGAAGCCTAGTGATTCTACCTGCCGCACCCTAAATTCTTCATTCTCGACTGTGACAGCGATGCTGAATAGCGTGCCCTCAACGATCCAGGCGCCATCCCAGTGCGCCGATAGATCTTCCTGAGCGTTAGCGCTCGCCAATAAAAAGGGAAAAAAGACTGGCGCGATCACTTTGAGAAAATAAATAGGACTGAGAAAAGTGTGTTTAAGCAAGGCTGACTCCCACTCCAAAAAGTTCTCCATGATACAGACCTATCACAGCATATAAACCAAGACCGACCAGAAGAGAAACAATGTCCCAGATGAACTCGGGCGATTTGGATTCTACGTCTACTACTTTGCGCATAGTGTATATTTTTACGCTAGCCCAGAACGCGAAGCTGCCAAACAAGAGCATCGACGCTAGATCGCCGTTAGACCACAGATGGGAAAGACTCCATAGCAAAATACCGACCAACATGGGATTGCGCAGTATTTTGCGCAGGTAGGATAGAGGGATGTTGCCAGCTACGATGCAGATCATGGCGGGAATCATTAGCATTAGGCTTAGTGAGCGCCATTCGTAGACTGGCTGCCAGATCATCTGAAAAGGCGCGAGTGATTTACCCCAAATGATCAGCCCGAGACCTGCCAGAGAAACTAGGCTATACAGGCCCGTGAAGGCACTCTCGGAGGGTAGCGCATCCTTCAATGGTTGCAGCAGGCCAAACTCCCGCAAGACATGGGGAGCAAAGAACAACGTTAATCCGAGAACTAATACGGTCATGTTTTACCTCAACTAGATCGGGCAAGTGTAGCACGGCTGCCATTGCTAGGAGGATGGCGTAGGGAGGAGGAGACCCGGCACGGTTGGCCGCGGATGGCGCTACTTAGAGCCCAACTCTAGCTGCCAATTGAAGAGGGGGGAGTCGATTGACAATTTATTTAATTAATCGTTTAATTAAATATGAAGCGAGCATGAGATGAAAAAATGAAGCAATCCACCACTAAGAGCGCAGCGTTAGGCAGGCCATCAGGAAGGGACTCGGACAAAGTCCGCCGGGATTTGCTGGAAGCTGCCCGTGACCACTTTCTGAAGAGAGACTTCAAGGCGGTATCGCTGCGGCAGATAGCCAGCAGCGCGGGCGTGAATGGCGCTATGGTGAACTACTACTTCGGCGGTAAGAAGGGTCTGTATCTGGCGATGGTGGATGAGTTGTTCGAGTCTCTTGAGTCGAAGATGGGGGACTTGAGCGATAACGCGGAATTCTCGATCACCAGCTTTAGTAACAGTTATTGCCTGTTGTTGGCGGAAAACCCTTGGTGGCCAAATTTCGTGGCGCGAGAAATCCTGTTTGGCGAGGGAGAAACCAAGGAAGAAGTGCTGCAGAGATTTAGCAAGATGATCGCACCGAAGTTACGGCAGGCGATTGATCAAGAAATCGAAAGTGGAAATTACCGTAAAGACTTAAATCCCGAACTAACAATTATGTCTCTCTTGGGAATGACTATCTTTCCCTTTCTTGCTGCGCCGATGATTGAGCGCGTGTTCGGTACGACACTTGATGCATCCATGGCAAATAAACTTGCAGTACATAACGTCGAACTCTTTATGAACGGGGTCTTGAATCACCAGCAATACAACACAGGAGAATCAGCATCATGATCAAATTCAGGATACTGGTTCTACCCCTGTTCTTGTTACTCGCAAGTTGTGAGGAGCAGCCACTTCAGGCTGTCGGTCAATTGGAGTCAGACCGCATCGAACTAGTTGCCGAGTTCTCGGAAGTGATTACCTCCATTAATGTGACCGAAGGCGACGGCATTCAGGCCGGCGCTATTGTGCTTGAACAACACACGACGCGTATTGATCTGAGGATCGAAGAATCACAGGCGAATATTCGACGTATAGAGGCGGTTCTCGCCGAACAGGTGAGTGGCCCGCGGACGGAGACGATCGATGCGGCTAAGGCCAATTTGAACGCGGCGCAGATCGAACGTGACTATCGCGAAAATGAATTAGAGCGCCTGGCGGGATTGCGGGCTAGAAACCTGACATCGGTCGAAACGGTGGATTCGGCGCAGAATTTTTTAAACGCAGCAGGGGCTAGAATCGAACTGGTTAGTGCGCAGCTAGCCGAACTCGAGGCAGGAACACGATCGGAACAGATAGAGCAGACCAACGGGCAACTGGCACAGCTACGCGCGCAACTGGCTGGACTGAATTTAGATAAGCGGCGATTGCTTGTCACATCTACAACTGAAGGCATTGTCGATTCGTTGTTGTTTGAATTAGGCGAGCGACCAAGAATTGGTGATGTGGTTGCTGTTTTGCTGAGTGGAGATCAGCCCTATGCGCGTCTCTATATTCCAGAGCCAATGCGCGTGCAAGTTAGGCCAGGCTCACAATTGCAGATAGCGGTAGATGGTCTACCGGGTACGCTAACGGGCACGGTAAGGCACATAGCGTCGGAAGCGACATTCACTCCCTATTTCGCGTTGAATGAGAGAGATCGTACTCGACTGTCTTATGTCGCACAGGTGAGCCTGCCCACATTAGCCGAAAGGCTACCAGATGGCGTCCCTGTCCAGGCAGTATTCTAGGCGAGCGCGGCAATGATGAATCAGAAGCAGATAGCAATTACGGCTAGCGGCCTGACCATGCGGTTCGGTTCCCTAGTGGCGGTCGACGACGTGGATCTGGAAATCGAGAAGGGATCCATTTATGGATTTCTTGGGCCAAACGGTTCAGGAAAGTCGACCACAATAAGAATGTTGTGCGGACTGCTTACGCCAAGTTCGGGTTCGTCGACTGTTATGGGAATGGATACTAAAAAGGAATCGGAATCGCTGAAGCAGAAAATTGGCTATATGACGCAGCGCTTCTCCTTATATGAAGACTTAAGTGTTAAAGAAAACCTGCAGTTCATCAGCGAGATTTACGCTGTGCCCGGAAAAGAGCGTAAGCATCGAGTGGTTGAGCTGCTGGATTCGTTCAAGTTAGCGGATAGAGCTAAACAGCGTTCTGGCACGCTGAGTGGCGGGCAGAAGCAACGCCTTGCACTAGCCGCTGCCACGCTACATAAGCCGGAAATACTATTCCTGGATGAGCCCACTAGCGCTGTGGATCCACAGAACCGGCGTGATTTCTGGGAGAAATTATTTGAGCTGGCGGAACAAGGCACGACGATTCTGGTTTCTACTCATTACATGGACGAGGCAGCGCGCTGCCATAGGCTCGCTATTCTGGATGAAGGGGTAAAGGTCGCCGACGGTTCGCCGAGGCAGTTGGGGGAATCGATTTCCTCACATGTCGTCGAGATAGAGGCGGATGATCCGAATAATGCACGCCTATGCCTGATGGGAAGCGAAGAGATTAGCAGCATTACCCAACTTGGCATCAAGTTGCGTGTAATGATTCCTAAGACTATTAGTGACCCTGTTCAGCTCGTGACCAATAGCCTAGTTGCAGCGAATATCCAGGCAAAGACCGAGCAAGTATTTCCTGATCTGGAAGATATTTTCGTATCCGTCACGCAGCAGCGACGCCAGGAGCAAGGCTCATGAAATCACTCATCCGACTATTCGCCATTATGCGAAAAGAGTTTCTGCAGTTGAGTCGCGATCGACTCACCTTCGGCATGATCGTAGGAATCCCGCTTGGCCCTGTCTCTTATACACATCTCCGAGCCCACGAGACCGAGGCTGATCTCG
>CAJXQP010000302.1 GCA_913058275.1 uncultured Gammaproteobacteria bacterium
CCTCTCTATTCGTCGGCAGCGTCAGATGTGTATAAGAGACAGGTAGCCACACAGATGATGGGCGGTACTCGTGAACAGATCATAGATGCCCTATCTCAAGCTTGGCTGGATGGCTCCAGCCTTCGCACCTACAGGCATTCACCGAACGCAGGCCCTCGCAAGTCTTGGGCTGCGGGTGACGCAACCTCGCGCGCTGTGCGTCTGGCAGACTTCACGATGCGCGGAGAGATCGGCTACCCTAGTGTACTCACTGCGCCAACTTGGGGCTTCTATGACGTCTCTTTTAATGGGAAACCTTTCGAATTTACAAGATCTTATGGAAGCTATGTAATAGAAAACATCTTATTTAAGATATCCTTCCCTGCCGAGTTCCATTCCCAGACTGCAGCCGAGGCCTCAGTTCAGCTTCACCCAAAGGTTAAAGATCGCTTGTCGGAGATTGAAAAGATCGTTATCCATACCCATGAGTCTGCGATACGTATCATCAGCAAGAGTGGCCCACTGAATAATCCAGCCGACCGTGATCATTGCCTGCAGTATATGACCGCCGTACCACTGGCCTTTGGTAATTTGGTAGCCGAGGACTATGAGGACAGTTTTCACGCGGCCAACCCGATAATCGATGAGCTGCGCGAGAAGATGGAGATACACGAGAACCCCACCTACTCAAAAGAGTATCTGGAGCCTGAGAAACGCTCTATCGCTAATGCTATGCAGGTCTTCTTCAAGGACGGCAGCAGTACGGAACAAGTTGAAATCAATTATCCCGTTGGCCATCGTCGCCGTCGCGAAGAAGGCATTCCCCTTCTAGAGGAGAAGTTCAAGGCCAATCTGGCTACACGCTTCCCTGCCAAACGCAGCGCCAAGATCTTCGATCTGTGCAAGGATCAGAAGGTTCTAGAACAAACCGCTGTGAATGACTTTATGGACCTTTTTGTAATATAAAACATGAATAATACTATTAACCGCCTGTTTTTAAATGATTTGTAACTAATAAAACCGAAGATGAAGAACGCGTCAGTTCAGACTCGGGCTTCATCTTTGGCTTTCAAAGACTGACGGCTGTTGTAATAGGTTGCCTGCCTCACAGAGTTAACACCTGTCCTGACGCAGCAAATGCAAACGAATCAATTGCTCACTTAGCGTTATACCTTCTCCGCCCATTAGGGCTTGCCCAGACCCCTAGAACTCGCGCTCCAGCACACTAGGCGTCCTCTCGTTACCCTTTATCGCAGCCCTAGCTAGAACTGCTATTCCTAATGCGCGTATCAGTACAATGACATCTAATTCTTGCCATCGAGTGCCCTTACTACATGGAACATAATCTGCTTAGGTTTTTCTTATGAAGAATTAGCTAATCAGGTCTCATAAACGGATTATTAGCCATTATTCATATTTTAGATATCTTTTAGAGTATATCTATCTAATATTTAAGTATTAAATTTTTAATAAATTCACCCAATGACTTGATAAAAGCCAGCTTAAACCCTCCCAAAATAGATCTATGTGTGAACACAGTACGCGTATGAAGAAGACAGAAATCTACTTAGCCGTACTTATCATTGTCATTCTACTAGCCCTGCAAGACTTGAAACCATTCGGCCTATCCCCATATTTGAACCTGTAGCGAGTGCTCAAGAGAGGCTTGCACACCGCCCGATCGATTCGATGGGCAACCAAACTTTAACTACATATTGCTTAAAAGGAAGGATATGACTATGCGTACATTAGATTTTTCACCCCTATACCGCTCCACCGTGGGCTTTGACCACCTATCTTCGCTGCTGGACTCTGTAAATCGCGGCGAAGCCAGTCAGACGAGCTACCCCCCGTATAACATCGAGCTGATTGAGACGGACAAATACCAAATTACTATGGCCGTAGCCGGATTCGAAGAAGCTGAACTGGATATTCAAACTGAGAAGGGAACATTGACGGTAGCTGGCCAAAAAGCCGGCGATGAGGCTGCTGGTCGGAACTATCTACACCAGGGCATCGCCGCACGCAATTTCGAGCGGCGCTTTCAGATAGCCGACCACGTTGAGGTTACTGCCGCACGCATAGCCCATGGACTGCTCTACATCGACCTAGTGCGTGAGATTCCTGAGGCCATGAAACCGAAGAAGATCACCATAGGCAGCGAACAAGCCGCGTTTATCGATGTAAACAAGCAGAACGCCGCCTAATTGTTTTTATTAGTTTGTTAATCAATAAGGATCAAGGCGCCATGATCAATTCATGGCGCCTTTCTTATTTGGGAGGCTAAATACCTATTTATTCAGTTTGGTATAAACCTTTTTAGGGCTTTGAGCGTTTAATAGGCAACAGAGCAAGACAAATTCAAAAGAGAAAGCCATGAAACTTCTAATCGACACCACACGCAAATTAAGTGCTTCGTTCATGCACTATGTTTGCATACGCTCAAAATTCAGAAGTGCGGTCTTGAAGGACAGCCTGCCGCAACAGAAAGCTGGGCTGTGCACAATGAATTGCTACCCATCAAAGGCCTAAGGAATTAACTAATCGAGCTTGTGAACCACGAGTCCACTCTTTAGCTTGGGCTCAAACCAAGTAGACTTAGGCGGCATCACCTCGCCTGCATCGGCGATAGACATCAGGCTTTCAATTGAAGTTGGGTATAGAGCAAAAGCAGCCGCCCATTCTCCTGTATCGACTCTCTTCTCTAGCTCCGCTAAACCTCTTATTCCACCTACGAAGTCCACTCGTTTGTCGGTACGCTGATCTACAATGTCTAGTAGCGGCGTGAACACAAAGTCCTGCAATATGCTTACATCTAAATTGCTCACCGGATTCGCCTCATCGATTTGCGAAATTAGATTGTTGTTTCCTTTCAGCGTATACCATTGCTTGTCTAAGTAAAGAGCAAAATCTCTAGCGGAACCTGGCTTCACTGCCTGCAGATCTGACTTTTCGATATCGAAGTTTGCACTTAGCTTCTCCAAAAATTCTGCAGTATCGGCACCGCGTAAATCTTTGACGATCCTGTTGTAGTCAAGTATCTGCATTTGATCGTCAGGAAATAGCACGACGAGAAAATAGTTATACGATTCGTCGCCCGTATGATCGGGGTTCTGCTTCTGACGTAGATGCTTCACACGCGATGCAGCCGCCGACCGGTGATGACCATCGGCGACATACAGATATTTGATCTCGGAAAATGCCGCTTCGATATCAGCAGATAGTGCTACTTCTTCCACAACCCAGAAAACATGTCGTGTACCGTCTTCCGCTTCGAAATCGTACTCTGCATCCGTAGCCATAACCTTGGCGACTAATGCATCCACTTCGGCATGGGCCTTATAGGTTAGAAATACCGGACCAACCTGCGCGTCCAATGCAACCATGTGATTGACTCTATCGTCTTCTTTCACCGGGCGTGTGAACTCATGCTTCTTGATCAAGTTGTTCTCATAGGCATCCACTGAGGCTGCCGCCACAAGACCCACCTGCTCGTGCTCTCCCATCACTTGCTTGTACACATAAAGCTTCTCTTCGCTGTCTTGCTTTAACGTGCCCTCTGCTTGGAATCGATCTAAGCTTTCCCTGCCCTTCTCATAAACCGATTGATCGTGTACATCTACCGATGCATCCATATCAACTTCAGGTTTATTAATGTGCAGAAAGCTAAGGGGATTATCCTTGGCGAGTTCGAATGCTTCTTCTCTATTGAGAACATCGTAAGGATGAGAGGCAACTTTCGCTGCGAGCTCTCTGCTTGGTCGAAGACCCTTAAAGGGTTTAATCAATTTCATTGTGAATTCCAATTGTGTTCGCGTCTCTTTAGTGGATATCAAAAATGCCTTTCATGACGTTTTTGATATGTCCTGCAGAGTGCTATTAGATTTACTTGCTTTCAAATCTGTCTCTTATACACATCTGACGCTGCCGACGAAAGAGAGGTG
>CAJXQP010000303.1 GCA_913058275.1 uncultured Gammaproteobacteria bacterium
CGGCAGCGTCAGATGTGTATAAGAGACAGGAAATCAAAGTCAGTGAGAATCCCGCTGGAGTTGAGATCATGGCGCCTCCAGGTCTGGAAGACATGACGAGCCAATTGAAAAGCATGTTCTCGAATATGAATAGCGGCAAGAAAACTGCGCGGCGCCTAACAGTTAAGGCCGCTATGAAGGTCCTGAAAGATGAGGAAGCGTCCAAACTAGTTAATGAAGAAGAGATTCGCAATACAGCGGTAGAAGCTACCGAGCAGACGGGCATTGTCTTCCTCGATGAAATTGATAAGGTGACCAACAAACACGATCAAGGCGGCGCAGGCGTCTCAAGGGAAGGCGTGCAGCGAGACCTGCTACCACTGATCGAGGGATCGACAGTCACAACCAAACACGGCAGCATAAAGACAGATCACATACTCTTTATTGCATCCGGCGCCTTTCATCTCAGCAAGCCTTCGGATCTTATTCCCGAACTACAGGGCCGACTGCCGATTCGCGTGGAACTCGATGCGCTTACGGCGGGTGACTTCGAGCGAATCCTAGTAGAGCCAGATGCCTCACTCACTGAGCAGTATCAAGCGCTACTCGCGACCGAAGACTTGCAAGTTTCGTTCACCAAAGACGGCATAGAAAAAATTGCAGAGACTGCATGGCAGGTAAACGAGCGTACCGAGAACATAGGTGCCCGACGTCTGCATACGGTAATGGAAAGACTATTAGAAGAAGTCTCCTTCTCTGCATCAGATATGGCCATTGGTGACAACAAGGAATTAGTGATCGACAAAGCCTATGTCGAACAGCAATTGGATGAACTGGCTAAAGATGAAGATCTGAGTCGCTACATCCTCTAGACTTCTTCTACAAGTGAACTTAACCGCTGGAATTTTAGATGGCCACGAACGCACCAACAGATATTAAGCTACACAAGAAATCGGCGACGCTCGAACTGGTGTATGGCGATGAGGCGTGCAATACCTTCAGTGCCGAATTTCTGCGCGTGCATTCTCCATCCGCTGAAGTGCGCGGGCACGGCAAGGGACAGGAAGTTCTACAAACAGGAAAGCGTCAGGTGAAGATCGTCAATCTTGAGTCGGTAGGCAACTATGCGATCAAGCTCAGTTTCAGTGACGGCCACGATACTGGTATCTATTCCTGGACCTATTTACAGGAACTGGCAGGCGAGCATGACGCCCTTTGGAATAACTACCTAATGAAGCTGGATGCGGTAAAAGCAAGCCGAGAACCATTGCCAGTGGGTACGCAAGTGATTAACATCATGCCCTCATCAAAAGATTAGCTTCTCGACACTCACTTTTTAGGCTACAGCGAACGCTCATGAGCAATACGACAGAGCCCACCGATACCACCCATTTCGGCTACGAAGAAGTACCCACTGCCGAGAAAGAGCAGCGTGTGGGAGAGGTATTTCGTTCGGTAGCGAAACAGTACGACATAATGAACGATGTCATGTCGCTAGGCTCCCACCGGCTCATCAAACGCTTCACGATAGAGCTAAGCGCTCTGCGTAAGGGTCATAAGGTTTTGGACCTCGCGGGAGGAACTGGCGATTTCAGTATTCGTTTCTCGAGCATTGTCGGCGAGACTGGCCAGGTTGTCCTCGCCGATATCAATGAGGCTATGCTACAGGTTGGCCGAGACAGAATTATCGACAAGGGGCTCGCCTCCAATGTCGACATCGCGCAAGTTAACGCTGAACATCTACCCTTCGCAGACAATACATTCGACTGCATCTGTATCGCCTACGGTCTTCGCAATGTCACGAACAAGGAAGCCGCTCTAGCATCAATGGAGCGAGTACTTAAACCAGGCGGGCGCGTGCTAGTCCTCGAGTTTTCCAAACCTACTAACGATCTAGTAGGCAAAGCCTACGATGTCTATTCGAAATTGTGGCCTATCGCTGGCAAGGCTATCACCGGAGATGCGCAGAGCTATCGCTACCTAGTCGAGTCGATTCGCATGCACCCCGATCAAGAGTCGCTCTTGCAAATGATGCAAGACGCTGGTCTTACTAACTGTAAATATCATAATGTGATGGGTGGCGTTTGTGCGATCCATATTGGTTTCAAGTCAATCTAGACCCACGCCAGACTTACCTTTATCTAAAAAAACGAAATCACTGGAACACAATTGAATCAGTTTCTTGGAAGCCTAGCCCTACTACCAGTCGAGAACATACTGAATGCGATTGTCCGGCGCGACCCGCATATTGCAAAGAAGCTCGTTGCATTCGGTTCGAAATGTATCGAGGTCGTTAGTCTCCGGCCGAGTTTTTCTCTCAGCATTCGCTTCGAAGATGACACAATCAAACTCAGCGCCATCGATACCCAAACCTTAGGCATACAAGCCGACGCAACTATCACGGGCAATGCAGAAAACCTGCTTGGCCTGCTAACCAAGAAGTCTGACCAAAGAGCGATGGCCGACGCCGCAATAGACATATCCGGCGATGCGACTCTCGTGCAGGATTTGCACGTGACGATCGAATCGCTAGATGTAGACTGGCAAGACTATCTAGCCCCGATTCTCGGCGATGTGCTCAGCAATGAGCTCGGCGAGATCCAGAGCAATGCGCGAGACTGGAGCAAGTCCACCGGCACCAGCATGCATCGAGGTGTTCGTGACTATTTAAGCGAGGAAGCGCGTCTCGTACCCAGTGAGCTAGAGGTCGATAGCTTCTCAAATCGACTAGATCAACTGCGCTTGAGCATTGACCGGGTTACCGCTAAAACAGAATTGCTTAAGCGTCGCTATTCCCTACTCGAAAATTCCAAATAACTTACTAAAAACAATCGCTTAACAACTATTCAAGCTTGTTAGATCTGCCCGGCAGTGGTATCTTTGCAAGCCCTCAGATCAAGCAGAGCATAGTCGTCACCCGTGTCATATCTTCCCCGACTTAATTCAGTGCTCAATGTCATCGCGAAATACCGTCTCGATGAGTTCATGCATGGTCAGCCGGGCGCTCGAAGGCTAGGCCTGCTTCTGCTGCCCTATCGACTCGCTTGGATATTTAGCTCGCAAGCCTCGACCCACAAGAACGGTCGACTTCGCAAAGCGATGGAAGAACTCGGCCCTATCTACATCAAGTTCGGCCAGCTGCTTTCTACGCGCAGAGATTTCCTCGACATCGAGCTTGCTGACGAACTGCAATCTCTTCAGGACAATGTGCCACCTTTTGCATCACCTTCGATTCATCAGTTGATCGAAGAATCCCTCGGAGTTACGACCGAGTCGATTTTCAGTAGTCTCGATAGTGAACCATTCGCTTCTGCATCCATAGCTCAGGTTTACAGGGCGACCCTTCATAGTGACGAAGAGGTCGTGATCAAAGTAATCCGACCAGGCATCGAAGAGGTCGTAAGCGCTGATATAAAATTGCTGAAATGGATTGCCAGCCTCATTGAGACGCGAACAGAGCTAGGCAAAAAACTTCATCCGGTAGAAATTGTAAATGACTACGAACAGATCATTCATGATGAACTCGATCTACTTTCCGAAGCGGCCAATACCTCACAACTGAAACGTAACTTCGATAATTCTCCCGATCTCTATGTGCCGAAGGTTCATTGGGACTACTGCAGCAAGCGACTCATGGTTATGGAACGCATACACGGCATTCCAGTTGCGGACGTGGATGCACTCAATGCACAGAATACCGACCTGAAAAAACTCGCAGAGACAGGCGTCGACATTTTCTTTACGCAAGTATTCGACCACAATTTTTTCCATGCCGACATGCACCCGGGTAATATTTTCGTTTCTCATGAAGCGCCAGAAAATCCTAAATACATTGCAATCGATTGCGCGATAATCGGCAGTCTTACCAAGGACGATCAGGAATACCTAGCAACTGTCTCTTATACACATCTCCGAGCCCACGAGACCGAG
>CAJXQP010000304.1 GCA_913058275.1 uncultured Gammaproteobacteria bacterium
GGCCTGAATGATGGCAAGGGAAAATAGTACGATTGAGCTACGTCTAATCGTGTGATTCATCAAAGCAGACCTCTCATGTGCAACTGGGAATGTAGACGCTAAAGGAGCGCGTCCAATATTAAGTCAACCGATTCGACTATGCGCTGGTCTCTTACTCGTAGATCAGGAGAAAATTCGATGCCAGTCAGGTGCTGCAATCCTAAGATATAGCGTACAGCAATTTCGCTCCCCTGTTCATCTGAGAATTGCTGGTTTTTTTCAGTCACCATGCCTCGCGCGAACTCTTTAGAAAATGAAACTGGCCTGCCATCGCGCTGCAAAATATCGCCGCCGTCATCCAGGCGCCAGAAGCGCGACGAGTCCATAGTGTAGAGCTCATCCGCCGCCACTATCTTGCCCGCACTATTAATGCCGTGCTCGGTCTTTGTATCAACCAGCACCATGCCTAGGCCAGCCAGATACGCAGAGATCATGCCGAAGGCCATCAAGGAAGAATTTCGAATTTCATTGTACTGCGCCTGCGTACACACACCGCTATCGATCAACGATTTTGCATCGGTAGTTTTATCGACCGCATCCTTGGTACTCGGTGTATCCATTACATAAGGCAGAATCCCGTTTGGAACCAGATCAGCTACGCTCATCTCATGCCCTGCATAGTGCAACACAGCCTCTCCAGCCTCTTTAGAGCGCAACCAATGTTGATACAAAGAGGTAGAAGTCGAACTCTCAGCCATATAGAGACGCAGCACATTCTCGATACTAACTATCTGCAGATTCTCAGAGGGAATAACTGTCGAACTCGGCAGCAATCCATCCACGGCAAACTGCGAAGAACCCAACACATTCACTACTAGGCGCAGCATATGGTCGTGATTGATCGCTAACACCTGATCTTTGAAGGGAATCGCGCCGCGATTCACATCATGGGTCGAGATTCGATTATTGCGAAACATGAGTCGCAGGGAAATACCTGATTTACTAACTAAATCATCCCCAAATACGGAGTCTGATACCTTGCCTTTGAGCACAGAAGCTCCATTCAGGCGGGGAATATCACCATCAGCTATAAGCTGCTGTATGGTTCGACCTTCATTGACCGTGCTGCCGTGCTCGGCGACTAATTCTCGGATTTGCTTCTCGTCTAGCATGGGATTTTCGACTGCAGCCTATTCAGTGGAATTAAGCCATGAAGAATAAGTGAATCGGTGGGGGACTACAAGATTGCTAGGGGGCGCTATGCATGGAAGTGGCGCCGCTGCTAAAGGCCGCCATACAGAGAGTGGACCTGCTGATTCAGCTACCAAAGATGATACTGAGGTAAATCGTATTGAAGAAGGGGAAGTGGTGCCGCCACCAAGAGTCGAACTCGGGACCTGCTGATTACAAGTCAGCTGCTCTACCACGGCTGAGCTATAGCGGCATATTCATTTACTTCACTTTCAGGTCGCGCATACTACATAAAAAGCGCCACAGCTTCAATAGCTCAGTTCGCTGATATTTCAGGCCCCTGAGCCACGGGCGCCGCCACCTGCACATATTTGCGTCGCCGCAGCAGGAATGGGCGCTCCACACAGAAATAGGTGATCGTCGCAAGCAGTAGGACTAAAGGGAGCATGAATACGAAGGTATTGAGTGCTGCGGTGGCGACTGGATCGCCTAATCGCCACAGACTGTCCCAGTCGTGCCGCAGGAAGAAGTCCAGCACCAGATAGTGACCCATGTAGATGGAGTAGCTGATCGTGCCTAGGGCAACTAGAGCATTGCCTACAAGGCGATGAAAATGTCGAGCGATCGACAGATACCCGATCAGGAAGATTGCCCAAGCCATTGCCTCCAGCGTTGGCCAGAATATCCAGAGGTAGTTGTTCGCTCCTCCTCCACCTAGCTGGTTAAAGCCAAACAGCAGCATTAGTACCAAGCCTGCGCCCCCTATAGCGACATAATCCAGGCGCTTGCCCGCCACAAAATAATTCCGATAGTAAATGCCTGCGAGCATGCCCAGTAGAAACTGATCGAGGCGACCAACGATAGTCCAATAGCTGAGTACTCGCATGTCGGCCCCTGCAAAATATGCACCTGTGCGCACGACAAGGAGCGCGAGTATTAGCCCGGGCAATACCTTCCAACCCCACTTCTGCACGCAGACTAATAACAAAGGGAACAACAAATAGAAATGCCACTCCACCGCGATGGACCAGAACACAAATGTAAACGCACCGCCATTGATCGCGGTATCGCTATTCGCCATGAAAAACACTGATTGCAGCAAGGCAGTGATACTAAAGTTCTCGGTGTTGAACGCTATGCCAAGAGTTAGAAAGAACAGAAACAAGGGATAGGTTCGCAGGAGTCGATTGCGATAGAAACCTAGGTAGTTCAGTTTTTTCTGCAGCGAGCCCACAGTAAATACAAATCCACTTAGCAAAAAGAAAAGAGAAACCGCGGTATGCCCCTCGATCGCCAGAGCAGAGAATGGATTCCCTGCTTTAGCCCATTTGGCCGGATCGTAGGGCGTGCTGTAAATCAGCTTATGAGAAATAAAGTGGGAACTATGGAAGAACAACACCAGCACTGCGGCGAAGCCGCGTAGATGATCGAGTGCCGGAATGTATCCAAAGTTTGTACTCTTCATAGTGCTAGCAATCGGCTCGTGAGCAAGGAAATGAAGCATACTAACTTAGGACGATATTTGCTAAAGTATGTCAGCCGTAAATTAGTCAACGCTGCCCGGCTCTACAAAGCGCAACGCCCTTTGCAGCGCTAGACTAGGCGCCCAAATACTACTTTAGAGATTAGCTTGAATTCAGCTATGTTGACTCCTGAATTACAGAAGGTATTGCAAATACTCTCGCTATACGGCTGGATCTGGATCATTCCGATCGTCGAACGGCTATTCCCCCTGAACAAACAACCCTTTGTCAGATCGGGCATGATCAATGACCTGATACACACCTACCACCGCCTGCATCTGCATAGCATGTTGAACGCAGTGTTCGTCGCCTGGCTGGTCGCCTATGCACAGCGACATGCCGGCCAAGGCGCCTATCTACAAGGCTCATTGGCAAACGTGCACTGGGGCTGGAGTTTTTTCGCCCTTCTGCTTATGGGGCATATCACTTTTTATGTGGCTCATTATTATTCGCACAAGATTCCTCTGCTATGGCAGTTTCATCGCGTTCACCATAGCTCGCTGACTCTCGACTCATTCTCGACAAGCCGTTTTCATGTTATCGACAAGGCACTTTTTGCTGCCCCCTATCTAATCCTGGTAACTTATTTTCAGCCAGATCCCGCTCTCATTTTTCTCTACATATCATTCAGAGACTTTTGGGGACGTTATGGCCACGGCAATATCAAAGATGCACATTGGCTGGGTTACATTGTGAGCAATCCAAAGTTCCATCGTTGGCATCACTCCAACCACCCTGAGGCGATCGATAAAAATTTCTCTGGTGAGTTTAATTTCATGGACTATATGTTCGGCACCGCGTACTACCCAAAACAAAGGATTCCCGACAATTTCGGTGAGACCGGCTACAGCAATAATATAGTCATACAGCACTACCGACCCTTCGTTGATATCTACAACATCGCGAAGAAAGATGGCGTCATGGCTCTGTTTATAAAACCCAAACCCGCGCCCGATGCCAAGAAAAACTATCAAGCAGCTCAAGAGTAAGCTCTCCATGGATGGCTCAAGAAACAATGCAGCCAGAGAGGCTTTGCAGAAACATAGCGAAGAATTCAGACATAAAGAGTTTCGCCTTAGCGCACTATTTGGCGCCAATACTGATCGCTTTCAGGAGTACTCACTAAATCATGAGGAGCTCCTACTCGATTATTCCAAGAACTTTATAAATTCAGAAACGGTTCCCCTACTACTCGATCTGGCAGGGCAGAGTC
>CAJXQP010000305.1 GCA_913058275.1 uncultured Gammaproteobacteria bacterium
GAGACAGAAACAGTACAGAACAAACTTAATTAAAAATTTAAATTTGGAGACCGGCATGAAGCTGCGACTTTCGATACTATCAGCCGCCATTGCGCTCACCCTATCAAGCGTGAGCCTTGGACAGGAATACCAACCTACTTACACCGAATGGGGTGTGCCAGATCTACAAGGAAACTGGAAGAACGCTACGGTGATGCCCTTCGAGCGGCCTAGCGAGCTGGGTACTAAGCAAGCCTATACAGAAGAAGAAGCAAAGCAACTAGAGCAAAGCGCGCAACAAGCGGTTGAGCAGGACAATGAGCCACTAGACCCGAACCGCCCCGCTCCCAAACTCGAAGCCCTGCCTCCAGTGGGAAACTATGATCTTTTTTGGACAGATCGCGGCATGTTTTTACCAACTATAGATGGGGGATTTCGCACTTCAGCGATCATCGACCCTCCTAACGGACGGATTCCAGAGAGAGTAGCTGGCTTTCGCGAGCGCATGGAGGAGATCCGAGCAAACCGCCCAGATAGGAATGCAGGCCCAGAAGGCAGAGGCTTAGGCGAACGCTGCCTCGTGGCTTTCGGCTATTCATCCGGTCCTGTTATGACACCGGTGATGTACAACAGCCACATGCAAATCGTGCAGTCGCCCGGGTATGTAAACATTATTGTTGAAATGGCACACGACTCTAGAATCATCAAAATCACCGATGCAAGGAACCCAGTCGGTGAAGTGCATCAAAAATGGATGGGCGACTCAATCGGTCGCTGGGAAGGCGATACACTGATAGTCGAAACCAAGAACTACAACCCCTGGATCAACTATCGCGGAGCACCAACAGAGAACCTTACGGTAATCGAAACGTTCAAGCGCGACGCGAACAACAAGATCGTGTACGGATTCACCGTAGATGATCCCTCTGTCTATAGCGCGCTGTGGTCAGGAGCTTATCCATTGTCACGCATGGATGAACCAGTCTACGAATATGCCTGCCACGAGGGAAATTACGGCATCATCGGAATCTTAGCTGGCGCCAGGAGACTCGAAGCGATGGAAAGAGAGGGTATAGAACGCGCTATCGAACAGTAATTCTGCTCAAGGTGCATTAAAAAAGGTAGCCTCGGCTACCTTTTTTAATGCACGCAGAATACTCGCTACCGGCCTTTTACTACCTCTGATATCTAACCGACGTTATCTCAGCCATCACGGAAATAGCAATCTCCGCCGGTGTTTTACTATTAATTTGAAACCCGATCGGCGCATGCAGTCGCTCGATCTCGTCGCTACTTAGCCCAAGTTCCGGCAATCTCTCTCGCCGCGCAGCTGAAGTCTTAACCGAACCCATTGCCCCGATATAGAATGCACTCGTCTTCAATGCTTCCATCAAAGCCATATCATCTACTCTAGGATCGTGAGCAAGCGCGATTATACCGCTATAGGGATTACTGAAACGTTCTCGCACAACGTCGTCAGGCAGCTGAGCCGTTGTCTCCACGCCCGGTACAGCCCAATTATCTAAATAATTTGGGCGCGGGTCACACAACATAACGTCATATTCTAAAGCTATCGCCATTTCTGCGACAAATTTAGCCACATCTCCTGCCCCTAGTATTAACAATCTATACATGGGGCTAAGGCTATGAGTCATCTGTGTGCCATCAATGACCACTGCATCTTCACTACTTTGAGCTTCTGCAGAAATAGCACCATTAGTTAGGTCTACCCGGCGACTGACTTTACTGTGGTTTTTCAGATCTCCTGCTAGACGTTGGAACACCTCACAAGTCTGTTCGCTGCTATCAATATATTCCAACAGAACGTGAAGCTGGCCACCGCAGGGAAGTTTTAACCTAGCCTGTTCTTCTATCGTCACTCCGTACTTAACGATAAAAGGCTTAGACTCCTTGTCATACTGTGCCTTCAGACTTCCATCGCGAAGTTGTTCCAAGAAATCCTCTTCGATACAGCCGCCAGAAATTGACCCCACCAGTTCGCCATCCATGGTACAGGCCATCATTGCTCCGATGGGCCTTGGTGAGGAACCCCACGTCTTCAAGATAGTGCACAGCCAAACTGGCCGCTGACTATTAAGCCATGATTCAACATGGGAAATTATTTGCTGCTGGCTACTTTGCATAATCTCTTTTCGGTAACGACGAGGGCTGGAGCTGAAAACTGCGCACCCGGTTAAGCTTCGAGCCCACTACACAATTCTCTCTTTCCATTTCCCGCGTCGGAAAACAAGGTAGCCTATTATACCAGTGAGGATATCCGACGCAAATACTGCCCAAAAGACCCCAACCGGGCCGAAGCCCAAGCCAAGCGCAAGAAAATAGGCAAGTGGCACCTGCACAACCCAGAAGCAGAGCACATTGATCCACGTAGGCGTCATCGTATCGCCCGCGCCATTAAAGGCCTGAATGAGAGCCATGCCGGCTCCCCATGCTACAAAAGCAAAGGCAAAAATCGTCAGACACTGGACTGCGTATTCGACTACGGCTGGCTCATTTGTAAACAGTCCAACGATGGGCCGAGTAAACAGCAGCATCATCACCGAAGCAAAGCCCATATACATGGCATTGTATTTTACTATATGCCATACCGAAGCCTCGGCTCGATCTGGCTGCCCCGCTCCCAAATTCTGCCCAACCAGAGTTGCTGCAGCGTTGCTCAACCCCCAAGCCGGCAGAATACTGAACATAACAATACGAACCGCAATGGTGTAGCCAGCAACAGCTGCGCTCCCGAAACCGGAAACTATTTGCATCAGGAAAACCCAGCTAGCCGTAGACACTAGGAACTGAGAAACACCACCAATAGAAATGCGTAGCAATGCAACAACTACAGGCATCTGCAAAACAAGATTCGCCATGTGCAGGCGAATCTTCCCGCCGCCGCCACACAGATAGTACAGCCCATAAAGAACGCCAACACCGCGCCCAATATTCGTGGCAATAGCAGCGCCCTCTATACCTAGCTCAGGAAAAGGCCCATAGCCATAAATCAGACAAGGGTCGAGCACTATGTTGATACAGTTCGCCAGCGTGAGCGCGCGCATAGCTAAACTCGCATCGCCCGCCCCGCGAAATATTGCATTGATTAGAAACAGAAACACGATAGTGAAGCAGCTACCGAACATGATCCGCGTATAGGATTCACCCGTTTCCAGCACCGCTTCATCAGCGCCCATCAACATGAGAATATTCTCCGCATAAAAAATACCGACAAGCCCCACCACCACAGATACTAGCGCTCCAATCCAAATAGCTTGCCCCGCAACGAGTGATGCCGCAGCAGTATCTTTTTCTCCAATGCGACGCGCGATCATTGCAGTGGTACCCATACTCAAGCCAATAGCTATTGCATAGAGCAATGTAATCATTGCCTCAGTAAGACCCACTGTCGCCACTGCGGCGGTTCCCAGACCAGCAACGAAAAAAATATCGACTACTGCAAAGACGGACTCCATTGCCATTTCTAGAATCATTGGAATCGCGAGCATTAAAGTAACCCGCCCTATGGAACCTTGGGTATAGTCTATTTCACCATCGCCCGCCACGGCTTGCTTGAATAGGTCCCACCCATTTCTAATTTTTTGTAATGTCATTTCTGTTTCCACGGAAAAAGTATTCGGATCAGCAAAGTATTCTGCTGCGAAGAAGGTAGGAAAGCTAATGGACTGATCTGAATTTCGCAGACTGCAATTTACAGTTGCCTAGATATTGGCTACCACAAAGGTGGCCTGAACCAATACAAAAAACAGACCGAGGCAATGAATTGAGTGGATACTGTGTACTACAGCGGCGCTAAAACGGCACTCCGATTAAAGAATAAAAACTACATTAGCGGACACACAATCTGAGGAACAGGCCTAGGCCTGTCTCTTATACACATCTGACGCTGCCGACGAATAGAGAGG
>CAJXQP010000306.1 GCA_913058275.1 uncultured Gammaproteobacteria bacterium
GGTATAGACATAGAACACGACAGCCGATGCTAGCACGAGGCCTAGTGCCCAGCCGATGATTTTGAGTTTGCTCATTGTGCGGACTACCTGTCTTTCTTGATGTTTCTAGTGTCGCTATTCTCGCATAGATAAGAATCATCTATCCGGCGAAATTGTGAGCATTAGTGACAGGAGTAAGCGGATCAGCTAGCCGATTTCAATCAAGACTTCACCCGGCGTGATTCGATCGCCCTTAGTGACATTGACAGTTAAAATTTTGCCGTCGATGTTGGCGTGAATTTCTGTCTCCATCTTCATTGCTTCGGTGACAAGCACAGCCTGACCCGCACTAACTGAATCACCTTCAGCCACTAGCACATCGACGATATTGCCTGGCATTGCCGCGGTGACATGACCCGGTTCGGTGGCCTTCTTTCTCTTATCACCCTTCTGCGCAACATATTCATTAAGTGGCTCGAAGATTACTTCCTCGGGCATCCCATCCATGGAGAGGTAAATCTTACGACGACCCGCACCTGACTCACCGACGCCGGTGATTGCCACATCGTAGGATTCGCCATGCACGTCGAGCTTGAATTCAGTAGCCATAGAGGTTTTTTGCTTGCCCCCGCTGTCTGGAGGTAACAAAGCCTCTGGCTCTAAGGTGCCGTCCGCCCGTTGCTGCAGGTACTCGCGACCCAAGTCAGGAAACATGGCAAAGGTCAAAACGTCTGCGTCATTTTTCGCTAGGTCACCTATGTCTTTGCGTAACTTAGCAAGTTCAGGCTTGATGGAATCTGCAGGGCGCTCATCGCTATAAGCTTCCTTACCGATGGCCTTACTGCGAAGCTTCTCATCCACTGCCGCCGGAGGCCGACCATAACCGCCCTGTAGGTAGCGTTTCACTTCATTCGTAATAGTCTTATAACGTTCGCCGGAAAGCACATTATAAACAGCCTGCGTACCAACGATCTGTGAGGTCGGGGTAACCAGCGGTGGAAAGCCTAGATCTTCACGTACGCGTGGAATCTCATCGAACACTTCCCTGATACGATCGAGAGCGTTCTGCTCTTTCAGTTGATTCGCCAAGTTGGACATCATGCCTCCCGGCACTTGATTAATCTGCACCGAGATATCCTCGCGTGTAAATTCGCTTTCGAATTGCTGGTACTTTTTGCGCACTTCACGAAAGTAATCGTCGATAGCGGTAAGCTTCGTCAGATCTAAGCCTGTGTCATAAGGGCTATCTTTAAGAGCGGCCACTTGCGCTTCAGTCGATGGATGCGAAGTGCCTCCAGCGAAGGCGGATATAGATGTATCAATTCTATCCGCACCTGCTTCTATTGCTTTTAGTTGACACAGAGGTGCTAGGCCAGAAGTCGAGTGACTGTGGATGGCGAGATCTAGCGGCACAGCCTCCTTTATAGCCTTTACTAATTCGTATGTTCCGTAAGGGGTCAGGAGTCCTGCCATATCTTTTATGACGATAGAATCTGCACCCATGTCTTGCAACTGCTTTGCTTGCTGAACGTAAAGCTCGGCACTGTGCACTGGGCTAGTCGTATAGCAGATTGTTCCTTGGGCGTGTTTTCCCGAATTCTTCACAGCCTTCATAGCCGTTTCGATGTTGCGCAAGTCATTCAAAGCGTCGAAGACTCGAAACACGTCGATACCATTATCCGCTGATTCCTGCACGAAAGCTGCGACAACATCATCGGCGTAGTGGCGATAACCGAGTAAGTTCTGTCCTCTAAGCAACATCTGCAGTCGCGTATTCGGAAGTGCTGCTCGCAGCTTCTGCAAACGCTCCCAGGGGTCTTCTTTTAGAAAACGTATGCAGGCATCAAACGTCGCGCCTCCCCAAACTTCGAGTGACCAATAGCCGATCTCATCCAGTTGCGGACAGATGGGTAACATGTCATCAAGGCGCATGCGTGTTGCGATCAATGATTGATGCGCGTCTCGCAGAATGACATCGGTGACTTGAATGGGTCTAGATTTGGTCATACTTATTTCTCCTGCCAATAATTTTTTGTTACCAGCCCGAGTAGGCAGCAACTGCTGCTGCTAACGCCAAAGCGACTTCGCTAGGATGGCGCTTATCGGAATAGTTAAGTAATTCGGGATGCTCCACTACGAAGCTGGTATCGAAATCGGGCTGCTGAAAATCTTTATGGGAAAGTATCTGTTTATAGTACGCGGCCGTGGTTTTAATACCATGTAGGCGCATGTCGTCGATCGCCCTCTCTGCCCGCGCAGTGACTTCCTCCCACGTTAGAGCCCAGACTATGAGTTTGAGGCACATCGAGTCATAGTAAGGTGGAATTTCATAACCGGTATAGATAGCTGTATCGACGCGAACTCCAGGACCGCCAGGGGCGTAATAATGGGTAATACGGCCGAACGATGGAAGAAAGTCGTTCTTCGGATCTTCTGCGTTAATGCGCATCTGTATGGCATATCCACGATAGCTTATGTCTTCCTGTTGATAGCTGAGCTCTCGACCTTCGGCGACGCGTATCTGATCGCGCACAATATCGACACCGGTTATTTGTTCGGTAATCGTATGTTCCACCTGAATCCTAGTATTCATTTCCATGAAATAGATGTCTTCACCACTAAGGAGAAATTCCACCGTACCTGCACTCGCGTAGCCAACCGAACGCGCCGCGGTCACCGCCAAGTCACCCAGATACTGCCTTTGCTCTTCAGAGATTTGTGGACTAGGTGCTATCTCAATAAGTTTTTGATTGCGACGCTGAATAGAGCAATCGCGTTCATACAGATGAACCGCATTGCCATGGGAATCTCCCAGCACCTGAACCTCTATATGCTTGGGGTTGATAATGCATTTCTCGAGAAACACCTCGGCCGAACCAAAAGCCTTAGTAGCTTCGGAGATCACTCGTGGATATTGACTCCTCAGTTCTTCCTCGCTGTCGCAGCGTCGAATACCTCGACCACCGCCACCGGAAGTCGCCTTAATCATTACCGGATAACCGACGCGTGCCGCCTCTACTAGGGCCTCATCGACATCGGCAAGGTTGCTGTCAGTACCTGGGGTTACAGGCACACCTGCCGCCGTCATTGCTTTACGCGCCTCAGTCTTATTTCCCATGCGCTGAATAACTGCGCTAGAAGGACCGACATAGGCGATGCCTTTCTCCTCGCAGAGCCTTGCTAATTCTGGGTTCTCTGATAGGAATCCATAGCCGGGATGGAGGGCATCACAGCCAGTTTCCAAGGCAAGGTTCACTATTCGCGCTGGATGCAGATAGCCTGCCAGAGGATCATCGCCAAGTGAATAGGCCTCATCGGCGCGCTTGACGAACAAGCCATAGCGGTCTGGCTCAGTGTAGATGGCCACCGAGCGAATCCCCATTTCAGCGCATGCGCGAACAATGCGCAGGGCAATTTCTCCACGATTGGCGATTAATAGTTTCTTGATTTTTCGCTTGCTCATGTATTCGGATCCGTGAGTTTTGCGCTTCATTTTACCTGCTCTAAATTTTTGCCTCGCACTGCTTTTAGGCTTTTTGGGGTCAGGATTTTACCTAAAATCAGCCAGTTAGGCGACAGCTATCAATCAAAGAGAATATAGGCGCATTTATTGGCCTTACCAATAACTATCCGAATTCTGACGAGACCGAGATCGCCAATCACCATCTGCTCAAAACTATGGAGACATTAGAAATTGATTGCAGCGAGCTGATGAAAATTCATACCTACTACTAAAGGAGTTGTACTACGAGGTCGGCGATTACACTCAGACTGCAGAAATAACACGAAATATGATCGCATCATCCATATGGGCCTCTCAATTATTGTAATCTTATTTACTATTTTGATAATTGAGATATAAATAGCTCGG
>CAJXQP010000307.1 GCA_913058275.1 uncultured Gammaproteobacteria bacterium
GCCTCGGTCTCGTGGGCTCGGAGATGTGTATAAGAGACAGGAGAAAATACCGATGACGGCTTGCGCCTTGTCGCGTTCAATCAAACCCTTGCCCCTATTCGCCTAAACAGCATCGAACTGCACGGCAGCGAGGAGGCAACTCAGTCCATACTTATCGACGTAGACTTAGAGGTTCCTTCCGGAGGCTATGCCGATAAAGAGTTCGATTATCTTGACCTGCTCTCAGACGATGAATGTATCGATCGAACTATGCTCGATAACTGGAAGCTCGTAGAAATATCGAACTACACACTAAATCCATCAGTGCGAAACCTCATTATCGAGAACACGGATTCGTTTCGGATCTATCAATGCGTAAAGACTATCTCCACCTCGTGGACCGACCTTGATAGCAACCAACTATTCGAATACGACGAATGGGTCCTGTTCCATTTCGAAACTCGCCGAGACTTATAACAATTTTGAGACAAAAATAAGAGAGTTAAAACGAAAAAACCCCACTTAACTAAGCGGGGTTTTTTGTTGGGCTTGCTGAAAACTATGATACACAGGTTTCAGAAGCCTTTTCATCTAACGTTTTTACTCTTCCTACAGCAAGATGCCACCGTATTGAACGAAGAATGGAGCAAACACAAGGCTCAGAATCGCTGATAACTTGATCAGAATATTCAGTGAAGGCCCCGAAGTGTCTTTCATTGGATCGCCAACAGTATCACCAACAACAGCCGCCGTGTGCTCATCCGAACCTTTACCACCGTGGTGGCCCGCTTCGATGTATTTCTTCGCGTTGTCCCATGCTCCACCACTGTTGGATGAGGCGATAGCCAGCACACCACCAGTGATTAGCGAGCCAATCAACATGGCCGCAACGGCTTCAACGCCGAACAAATAGCCCACAACGATAGGCGAGCCCATGATCAATACGCCTGGCGCTATCATTTCTTTTAGCGCTGCTTGCGTTGATATGGCGACGCATTTCGCATAGTCAGGAGTACCTGTGCCTTCCATGATGCCTGGAATCGTCTTGAACTGATGACGTACTTCTTCAATCATCGCGAATGCCGCAACACCAACTGATTTCATAGTCATCGCTGAGAACAAGAAAGGTAAAACAGCACCTATAAACAGGAAAGTGAATACTAGAGGCTCTAGCAGACTCATAGAAATCGGCTCACCGCGCAGTTCTTCCGCAGTTAGAATAAAGGCCGCGAACAAGGCAAGTGAAGTTAATATCGCAGCACCGATAGCAAATCCCTTACCGATGGCTGCAGTTGTATTACCAGCAGAGTCTAGGATATCAGTTCTACGTCTAACTTCTGATTCCAAACCTACCATCTCCGCAATACCACCAGCGTTATCAGCTACAGGACCGTAAGCATCGATAGTCAGGGTTAGCACAAGGCTTCCCAACATACCCAATGAAGCGATCGCGATGCCGTACATGCCCGCAAGTTCCCAAGAGATGAAGATGCTTATCGCAATGGCGATATAAGGAAGCACAGTACTCTTATAGCCGAGTGCAAGGCCGTAGATGATGTTAGTAGCGACACCAGTCTCACAGGACTTTGCGACTTCTTGTACAGGAGCAAATTTTTCAGATGTGTAGTAGCCAGTCAATAAGCCAACCGCCAACCCTGAAACCAAGCCTGCTAAGAAGCATAAGTAAACACCGACATTCGTATACTCTGCACCGTTCAAAACAAAGTCAGCTGGAATTAGCGCAGTAGTAAAGAAGTACATAACCACGGCCATGATGGCGCTGGATATAATAAGTAGCTTCATCAGAGCCGGCGCTACGTCGTCTTCAGTCTTTACGCCGACCATTAGCTTAGTAAGTAGTGCTATTGGAATACCTACAGCACTGATTAAGATTGGAAATAACAAGGCATCCGGGTTACCGGCAAAAACGACCGCGCTAATAACCATCGCTGCACAGGTGCTTTCCGCACAAGAACCGAAAAGGTCAGCGCCCATACCAGCAACATCGCCCACGTTGTCACCAACGTTGTCTGCGATTACCGCTGGATTACGTGGGTCATCCTCTGGGATGCCCTGCTCAACCTTACCTACCAAGTCAGCACCAACGTCTGCAGCCTTAGTGAAGATTCCGCCGCCAACACGTGCAAAAAGCGCGATTGTGGAGCCACCCAGTCCAAAGCCAGCAATCACTTCCATAAGAATATGGTTATTCTCAGGGCCAAGGTCTGCAAGCAACCAGCTCATCAGTACATAGATGATAACCAGGCCGAGCGTCGCGAGCCCGACAAGAGCAAAGCCCATTACAGCGCCAGAGTTAATCGCCACATCGTAGGCTGCGGAAATGTCTTTCTTCGCAGAAACCGTAGTGCGTGCATTGCCTTGAGTCGCTACCTTCATACCGATATAGCCAGAAGCTATTGATATCGCACCACCAAACAGGAACGCGATAGCAGTATAGATACCCTCATGGATATCAGGGGTATGAGTATTGTCGATCAGAATGGCGATAATAGCGGCGAAAACCGCCATGAATATCGTCAGGACTTTGTATTCCTGCTTCAAGAAGGCCATCGCTCCATCGGCAATAGCGCCGTGGATGAAAGTTAGCTTCTTAGACTGTTCTTCATCCAGTCCTAGATCAAGCGGGATACTTACAACCTTCTTCATGTAAAAGAAGGCTATCCCCAAGCCCATAAGCGACAGGATTGTAGTTACCCAAATTGTTATGCCTGACATCGAAATTCTTCCTCTTGAGATGGAATGTTTATTTTAAAGGCGCGCACTTTACCATAATGAACGCAGCAAAAAAAGCTGATAAATCCGCTGTGAGAGCGGTATTTCAGTGCTTTTCGAGAGATTGGGGGGGAAGTAATAACTAGCCCACTTCGCAGGGGGTGGGACGGGGACTAAAAACAGCTTGATTGAGGTGTTATTTCTTAGACTTGCGGCGCTTCTTTTTAGTACTCGAGCTCGAATCTGCCGCCTTATCAGCCTCGCCGCGAGCCAAGCGAAAGGCCTGACGCATCTCGTCGAGTTTCGCCTCCTTGCGCTTGTGTAGCTGGTTTTCCTTACCTGCTTGGAAATCGACGACTTTATCACTCATATCTAGATGCTAGCCCCAATGCGGTCTATAGAGAATTGGCCTGACGCACTAATTCATTCTTACGCGACTCTAACTCAGCTATCAATTCCTTCGCCAGAGGCTCCACTGTATTGCCCGCCTCATCGGTGTTCTCATACTTCGCCTGCTCTTCGGCCAATGCTGCCAAGAGCTCTTCCGCGGTCTCGATAGCTCGCGTCAACGTAGTAACTCTTGACTCTTCTGCGCCTACTTCAGCCTCGACAGAGGCAATCTGTTCCTCCAAAGCTGTAATTCTGTCTAGCCTATCCTGTCTCTGCGCCTCAACTGCCGCTATTGCAGCACGTCGATCACGCTCTGCCTGTGCGATTGCTTCCTGCTCTTCACGTTCCGCATCCGCTCTGGCTTTAGCCTCGGCAAGTTGCCGCTGCCTTACTTCTTCAACTCTCGCACGTTCTGCCGCTGCGCGATCTCGCTGCGCCTGAAGCTCTGCTTCTCGGGCACGCGCTTCATCCGCTACAACTTGCGCCGCCGCCACACGCTCGGCTTCAACAGCAGCGATCTCTGCATCTTTAGTGGCCTGAGACACACAAGACGCCAGCACCAGTAACAGTAGAGTAGCAACAACTGCTCGAATTTTAGCCACACTGTTAGTAGCACTAGGTGACAGACGCGCTGCGTGTTTGGGTAAACTATTTTTCATGACAATTCTCCTTCAGACGGAGTGCCTAGTATTAAGTCTGTCTCTTATACACATCTGACGCTGCCGACGAATAGAGAGGTGTAG
>CAJXQP010000308.1 GCA_913058275.1 uncultured Gammaproteobacteria bacterium
GGATTCACGTTGCCGACGCGAATTTCGGTGCAGCTAGTAACGAAAACCAATAGATAACTCAATAACGAAATCTTGCCTAGTACCTTTATGACAACTCCTCAGTGACATTGCGGCTTTGATATCTCATTCAAACATGAAGGTGCCAATAGGGCGTTGCTCGGAAGCAAATTTAGTAGCTAAGGAGTTTGAATAATACTCAGTAGGCGCGGTTGGGCTTGACCCGTCTCCCTAGTTTGTCTATTGTGTTGCCACCTGCGTCAGGTGCCAATTTTGGAAGCAATTCCACATTGGGTAAACGGGAAGTTCGGTGAGAAACCGACACTGCCCCCGCAACGGTAAGCTTGTTCGAAGATGTTTTTCAGAATAAGTGAGTCCGACACCGGCCTGAAACAGACTACGTCATTGCTATGCAATGATTAAAACGATGCAGCGGAGGGCTCATCGGTAGTCGGTTTCTTGCCTAGGCATCCTACCCTCTACTTCTTGCCTCTCCCTCATGAAATGTAATTTTCATCGAGGTCTTAATAATGAAATTTTTCACAAACTCATCCTTCTTGGTGGGCGTTTGTCTGAGTGTGTCTGTAGTGCAGACATCAGCAAAGGCACAGGCTCCGGGCGATGCCGCTCCTGAGGAAATAATCGTGGCAGCTAATCGGCTTGAGCAATCTCTCAGCACGGTCTTGGCGGCTACTACAGTCATAGACAAAGAAACCATTCGGCAGTCTCAAGCGCAGAATCTTGCAGGCTTGCTAGCCGGAGTGCCTGGCATGCAATTTTCGCCTTCTGGCGGGCAGGGCGCGCAGACGAGTTTATTCATGCGCGGCACCGAGTCGGACCATACCTTGATTCTAATAGATGGTGTGCAGATGACGACCAACAGCGGACCGGCAGGGCGCTTAGAATTCATTCCTCTGGATCAGATTGAGCGCATCGAGATTGTTCGTGGGCCTCGGTCCAGCGTGTATGGCTCGGAAGCGATAGGCGGCGTGGTTAATATAATTACCAAGCCGGATATTCAAGAGGACTTTAGCGGCTCGGTGAAGTTGATGGCAGGCACCGAGAATAGTAGCAATGCGAATATTGGTCTGCAGGGCAGAGTCGGCAATACCAGCTTGTCGCTGAACGCCTCTCATAGAGAGACCGATGGAATCGATTTTAGTGAGCGGGGTAGTTCAGATGATGACGGTTATGAGAATGATTCGTTCTCTGTGTCTTTCGCGCATCAATTCAACGATCTACTTAGCGTGTCTTCTACTTATTCTAGTTTCGATGCAGAGTCGGACTACGATGATGGCGTGGTAAACACAGATAGTCAGCAGTACAGTGCCACGGTCACTGCAGCGTTTACGCAGCAGTGGGATTCAAAGCTTATTCTCGAGCAATTCGAAGAAGATAACGATAATGCTGGGGCTTTCGGGCTTACCAACAGCAGCGCCGAGAACAAGAAACTTAGCTGGCAGAATACGTACACTTTCGATGCCAGTAACGTGTTCTCCTTTGGTATTGATCACCAAGAGCAGGAGCTGCGTTACGCCACGTTCGGTGCTCTGCAAACGGACACGTCACGCGATAACGATGGCGTGTATGGGGTGTATATTCGCGAAAGTGGACCTCTGGATTTTACGTTATCACTACGCAATGACGACAACGAGCGCTTCGGTAGTCACAGCACTGGCAGCATAGCGATAGGCAGCGATTTCGGTGAGTCGGTGCGTGCTTGGGTAAGCTACGGTACAGCATTCAAGGCGCCGAACCTGATCGATCTGTATGTGGATTTTCCATCCTTCTTTTTCTTTGCTAACCCGAATCTCAAGCCGGAAACTGCAGAGAGTGTGGAATTAAGTCTGCAGGCTGAGGCCTTGGGTGCGACTTGGCAGTTGAATGTGTTTCACAACGACATCGATGACTTGATCTCGACCGACGCGACGTTCACCTCCTTGGCGAATATCCAACAGGCTCGAATCGACGGCATAGAGGCTACTGTAAGTTCGAGCATCGCTGGTTGGCGATTGGATGCTGCACTCACCTTGTTAGATCACGAGAACCGCAGCACTGGGGTTAATTTATTACGCCGACCCGAGCAGACGCTCTCGCTGAATATTGCTCGAGAGTTCGGCGCGTTCGACCTCGCTGTAAATCTATTAGCGCAGAATGAGCACTTGGATATCGATCCGGTTACTTTTGGCGACTCGACAGTGGGCGGCTTCGGCGTTGTGAATCTAGTAGCCGGCTATCGATTCAGTGATGAGATTAATCTGCGGCTGCGAATCGGTAATCTATTAGACAAGGAATATCAGATTGTCGATGGATTCAATACGCAGGATCGTACCGCACAACTTTCTGTGAACTTTTCGTTCTAACGATAGGAGTTTATTTATGTTGAAATTCTTATCAGCGAATAAGGATATTTTGTTTTTACTATTGATAGTGGTGATTAGTGCGGTATTACCACACCCTGCCAATGTCACACCTATTGGTGCTCTAGGTCTGTTCGCAGGAACCTATATTCGCAAGCAGGGCTTTCTGCTGCTGCCAGTGGTGGCGGCGATGTTCGCCGACCTGACAACAGTAGGTGTCTACAGCGTGCTGATCATGTTCTTCGTGTACTCGGGGCACTTGGTGTCGGCGCTGTGTGGTCGCTATCTCGTGCGTGATCGAGCGCTGGTTGCTAGGCTGCCGATTGCGGTTGTCGCTACTTCTATCGGCTTCTATTTGGTTTCTAATCTGGGTAACTGGTGGGTCTATCAGCCACACAATTGGGCAGGGATAGTCGAGTGCTATACCTTGGGTCTACCCTATCTGGCACGGACACTTTTTGGGAACGTGCTTTACAGTTCTCTGTTCTTCGGTGTCTTTAAGTTAATGCAGCAGGCGCTTTCGAAAATCGAAGTCCCAGCGCGTGCCTGATATTCGGATAGTCTCTCTACTACCCAGCGCCACAGAAATTGTCTGTGCGTTGGGTTTACAGAAGTACTTGGTGGGTGTCAGTCACGAGTGTGACTATCCTGCTGGGGTAACAGGCTTGCCTGCTGTTACTAGCACCGCAATTCCCAAGGGGTTGGATAGCAAAGCCATAGATGAGAAAGTGCGCGAGCTGTTGCAAACCGATGCGGCGCTTTATCATCTGAACGTGGATGCGCTGCTAGCACTTAAGCCAACCCATATTGTGACGCAGGCCATCTGTGATGTGTGTGCGGTATCCGCTGCTGAGGTGGAAGGTGTTACCTCTCGCTTGCCCGGTAACCCGCAAGTCGTAAATCTCGAGCCCATGAGTCTGCAGCAGGTGTTGGATACTTTTGCCTTGATTGGCGCTGCGACGCAGCGAGAGTCAGAGGCTGCTAGTGTGGTGCAAGCGTTGCAAGCCCGCGTCGATATTATCGCTGAGCGCTCGGCCGAGATTGCGGATAAAGATAAGCCTCGTGTAGCCATGTTGGAGTGGATCGATCCGCTATTCAATGCCGGGCACTGGACGCCTGAATTGGTCGCTATGGCCGGTGGCATAGATTGTCTGGGCAACCTTAATCAGCCCTCGGTGGGTCTTGCGGATAATGCCTTGCATGAGGCTCAGCCCGATGTGTTATTCGTCGCCCTCTGTGGGTTTGATTTGTCGCGCACCGAACAAGATCTGCCGCTTCTGGAGCGCCTACCCGGTTGGGCTGACCTGCCCTGTGTGCGAGACGGGCGAGTCTACTATACCGACGGCAATGCCTATTTCAGCAGGGCGGGGCCGCGCCTCGTGGAGAGTCTGGAAGTTCTGGCTCATGCGCTGCATCCGGATGTACACCCGCTTTCACCCCTGTCTCTTATACACATCTCCGAGCCCACGAGACCGAGGCTGATCTCGT
>CAJXQP010000309.1 GCA_913058275.1 uncultured Gammaproteobacteria bacterium
ACGAGATCAGCCTCGGTCTCGTGGGCTCGGAGATGTGTATAAGAGACAGGGCTCAATGTTTACCCACTGTTCACGGGAACCCATATTCACCGTACGCCAGTAATCTTGGGGTGATAACAAAGACTGTCCTAGGTCTATTTTGACTCGCAAGGTAACTGCATCTGGATTTGTAGTATCCAGGTGCAGGTTTGTCATGTTCAGGAGGTGAGCTTGGGCAATGCTTGTTGTAAACAACAAAAATAACCCGCAGATAACTTTTTTTAGCTTCATTCCTGCTTCCCCAGAAAATCAAGACTACGGTGAACCTAAAGCAGCCAAAAAATAGTGGCAACATTCTTAGGACTTAACAATGCTAAATAAAGGGCGCTCCGAGGAATGCCCTTTTTACTTTTGGAACTTCGCTATTAGAGAAACTTGGTTTCCATCTTCACTAACGACTTAGATATTAAAATTAACCGCAACGAACGCAAAACGACCACGAGGACCAGCAGGGCGAGACAGGCTGCCTAGGTACGGCTCTTGATCGAATGCGTTGTTCAAACCACCATACATATTGATGCTTTGAGTGAAGATGTATGCAAAATTGAAATCGTGCGTCCACGAGTCGCCAGTCTGTGAAGGGTCGGCAAAAATTGGGTTGTTTGCAAACTGCTGATTAGCTAAACCAGGCAACAATTGGCTCTCTTCCCAACGACCCTGCCAGCTCAGAGTTAAGTCACCAATCATCCAGTTTGCGCGGGCATTAACAATCCACTCAGGGAAGCCAAACTCGCCTACGCGGGTCTCGAAGATGGAAGCGTCAAGCGGATCTTGAAACTCATTGAAGTCGATCAGATGCGTGCCCTGGAGACCAAAGTCCAGACCACCCCAGTTGTCTAATCCAAGGGCAGACAGTTCGAAACCATAGTCCATACCAAAGTCCAAGCCAGCCACTTCAAACGAGCCAAGGTTGACCTGACCTGAGGCGTGACTGGTGATATAACCTTCTGGAGCGCGCTGGATCAAACCGCAGTAATCATTGTTAACTGAAGCCAAATCCACACAAAGCTCGGAAACCGCTACGGCAGACAGCGTATCAATCGCTCCTTCAATCTCAGTTTCATAGTAATCAATAATGAAGGTCAGATTGTCGATAAAGGTAGGCTCATACACGATTCCTGCAGTAAAAGTGGTCGCCACTTCCTGATTTAGGTCGGGATTACCACCTGCAACACCCGGAATACCTGCAGTGATGAAGTTGTTAACATCGTACCCGGTGGGAACACCAAGAGCCGCACAGTTACCAGGACGGTTCGGAGAGCCGTTGTTTATGTTGTCGATGGAGCAGGGATCGTCTTGGAATCCATAAAATGCGGGCTGCTGTGGCGAGAACAACTCATTAATGTTCGGCGCACGTACCGCCTCTGCTAAAGTTCCACGCAGAGTCAGTCCAAAGCCCGGCGAATAACGCAAACCGGTTGACCATGCTTCGTTGCTACCCACGGTGCTGTAGTCGGCAAAACGAATCGCACCGGTCACTTCTAACAATTCAGCCCATGGCGCATCGGCAATGATTGGGGCCTGACCTTCAATGAAGTATTCGAAGACATCAAATTCGCCTTGGATAGGCAGCGGCGCGTTGCCGTTTGAGCCGTCCCAAGTAACTAGATCTAAATCGAACTGGTTAACTGTGAAGCTACTCTTCTCTTCGCGGTATTCAACACCCGCCGCCCAACCAATAGGACCACCAGGAAGTTCGAAAAAGCTAGAAGTATTGCCAGCCAACGAGCCAAAGATAACATTCTGCTCTAGCGTGGAAGAGTCCACTACGTCTTGGTAAGCAAACGCCGCATTCTCTGGCGATGTGGAGTTCAGGCCGAAGGGGTTAAAGGGCGCACAAGGGCTGCCAGAACCTGGTGTGAAGGAGGTGATGTCTACCGTTCTGCCATTGCCAGCTGCGTTCACCGTCGTGAACGCAGGGCGAGGGTACGTAGCGGTGCTTAAACTACCGTTAGCTCGTACTGTGGTAGCAAGAGGTGGCGCTGCTGTTGGATCAAGCGTCGAACGACAAACGATGTCGCCTGAAGCGGGATCGACTACTGAGTCCATGGCCGCATAGAAGCGGTCTTCGATACGCTTGTTAAGGTTGAGGTTATCAACAGTAGTCTCACCGTAGTTGTAAGACAGCTCATACTCAATGCCGTCTAGCATATCGAGCTGACCTTCGATACCGGCAACAATACGAATAGTCTCACGCTCAACATCGAAACCTGTCAGTACCAAATCATCGTCGCTGTCTCGGCTAGGACCAAAGCCCCAGAAGCTGCCATCGTTTGGGTTTGTTGCAGGGATAATGCCGGCATTAGCAAGTTCGGTAATCTGCGCTCGCAGCGCGGGGGGAATGTACGGATTGTCGTACTGAACAGGAATCGCGTCGTTAAAATCTACGCCTGCGATGTCGGTGTTATTCGAGTAGTTGTACTTCGACTCGACGAAGAAGCTCATGCTGTCGTTGATTTCAAAACTGCCGTTGAGGTTAATCGAGTAACGTTCCTGCTCTGGTAAAATAGTTTGCTTAATAGACTGTAGACCATCGCCGATGCCGAAGGCCTGATTCACATTTGAAACGAAACCAGGGTTGTAGGGGCGAGGAATGCCATTAAACGGCGCCTCAATCACCTGCACCAGCGGGACATTAGTGCCAGGAATAAATTGCTGAGGGAGTCCATCGCGCGCGTTCGAGGCCGCATCAGCGACCGCTCCGAATCCATCGGGCGAAGACAAATTGAATACACCATATGCCGAAGAAATCGGATTTGTAGTCGGTCTAATATAAGCTCTAGTGGCGTTAGGGTTTGTGCCGGTTAACGCTGCAATTTGGTCAGTCTGATTAATGTCGTTGCCCTGATACGGCCCCGCAAAAGAGCGATCTCTTTCCAACACCTCAGAGTTTCTCAGACCTTCAATCGCGAACACAGCTTCACCACGACCATCCGCCCATTCGAAACCCGTTGCAACCGAGAGATACTGCTCGTCGGAGTCATAACGGCCAGACATTCCGGTTTGCGCAGTCACTTCAATACCGTCGAAATCACCGCCTTCTTTTAAGACAAAGTTAACAACACCGGACACGGCGTCGGCACCGTAAACTGATGATGCGCCGCCGGTCAGAGTTTCAACACGTTGCACCATTACGCTTGGAATAGAGTTAACGTCAACGGCAGCAGTGCCTTGTCCGCCCGCCACGTGTCGCCGACCGTTCACTAGGGTCAGCGTTCGCTGTGCACCTAGGCCTCGCAGATCAAGCAGACCCAGACCTACGTCTGAATCCACGGTACCCGCACTGTTAATCGCGGAGAAGTTGGCCGGGAGTGAATTGTTTAGTTGCGGTGATTCCCGAAGGAGTTCACCGATGTCGGCCTGACCCGACGTGCGTAATGTGTTGCCGCCGATAACTGCAACTGGGCTAGCTGCTTCAGTTGCACTATTTCTAGCAATGCGCGAACCGGTAACCACCACCTCTTCGATTGCTTCAGTTTGTGCAATGGCTTCGGTACTGAGCAGTGTAGTGGCGCATACTGCGCCTATAGCTTGAACTAATATCTTCTTCATTGCGGCTCCCTTGTAGCAGAATGTCATTGTGTATTCCTCATTACAGATTTCTAGTCATCACGATAAAACAACGATTAAAATTTTAACTCATCGCTACATCCGGCACGGTTTTTCAGATTTTTAGCGCGCGGAGGATTTCGCTTAGCAAGCTATATGCAATAACAATGCCAGACAGATTTTCACCTCGAATCTCAAAAAAAATGGCACAAAAGGCTTAGAACTGCAC
>CAJXQP010000310.1 GCA_913058275.1 uncultured Gammaproteobacteria bacterium
AGCTATGAGAAGGAGATAACGAAACATGACATTAGCTACAGTTAACTTGCAGGGAATTTTAGCCCGCGGCGTTGCAATCATCTCACTTGCTGGCTTACCGTTGGCGTCGAGTATGGCGCAATCGCCGAACGCATTTGGTGTCCCCACCGAGAAGATTAGCAATCCTGCTGCTAACGTCGTGGCCGCGCCTGGCTCGCGTGGGCAGGGCTGGCTAGGGCAAGGTCGTTCAGAAGTAATTGCGCGCCATGGCATGGTTGCAACCAGCGACCCGATCGCCGCACAGGCAGGTCTGGAGATTTTGCGAAACGGAGGCAACGCCATCGATGCGGCTGTAGCTGCCGCTGCGGTTCTAGATGTCACCTCACAAAATGATACCGGTATAGCGGGAGATCTGTTTGCTCTGGTTTGGAGCGCCCAAGATAAGAAGCTCTATGCACTGAACTCTGCAGGTTGGGCTCCGGCCGGATGGACACCTGAGTACTTTAAAGAAACACTAGGCGTGGAACGCGTGCCCGGCAATGGCGTAAATGCAGCAACCGTGCCCGGTGCTATCAGCGGCTACGATGCCTTATTGAATCGCTTCGGAACAATGGGCTTCGAGGAGACATTTGCCAGGGCAGTTCAGGTCGCCGATGAGGGCTGGGGGCAGGCAGAGCGAAGACATCAGGATATAAGTTCCGTAGTAGAGAAACTGCGCGGTGATGCTGACTCCGCTGCGACTTTCCTCAATGACGGTGAAGTGCCGCTACTATATAGCATTATTCGCAATCCCCAGTTGGCGGACGCGCTGCGTCTCATCCAAGAGCAAGGCAGAGATGCGTTCTACAAGGGGCCCATTGCTGATGCGATCGTCGCGAAGATGCAGGCAGACGGGGGCGTTATGACCCACGCGGACTTGGCTGAGTTCGAGTCCGAATGGATAGAGCCGATTAGCACAAACTATCACGGCTATGATGTATTTCAACTGCCACCTCCGGGACAGGGCTTTGCCGCGCTGGAGATGTTGAACATATTGGAAGTCTGCGCGCCGGTGCACGACGTCGACTTGTCCGCCCTTGGTCCCTCAAATCCGAACTATTGGCATTTTCTTGTCGAGGCGAAGAAGCTCGCCTACTCAGATTTGCAGGCCTATAACGGTGATCCTCTGTTCTCCGATATTCCTGTCGATAGGCTGCTATCGAAAAGCTATGCAGCGACTCTCTGCGATCGTATCGACATGGATGTAGCGACCGAGCCATCGATCACGGGGGGCTTGGATGGCGGTACAATATATCTGACCACGGCTGATCGCTGGGGAAACATGGTTTCACTGATACACAGTATTTTTTCGGTATACGGTAGTGGAGCCACTATACCGCCGTATGGAATGATGTTGCATAACCGCGGCGTTGCCTTCTCGTTAGAAGAGGGCCATCCAAATGAGGTTGCGCCGCGAAAGCGGCCGTTCCACTCCATCATAGCGGGCTTCGTACTTCAGAACGATGAGCCTCTAATGACTTTCGGAAACATGGGCGGCTCTGTGCAGCCCGAGACACATGTTCAACATATGGTAAACGTTATAGACAACGGTATGAATGTTCAAATGACTACCGATGCAGCACGCTTTACCCATAGCCAGAACAGCAATACGCTCTCTCTGGAAGACAATCTTTACAGTCTTGTGGGCCGGGCACTAGAAGCTAAGGGTCATAATGTTCGTTCTGTAAATGGCGGGAGAGTAGGTGGCTATCAAGGGATTCTATTTAGTAAAGATTCCACACTGCCCGAGCCCGTATTCGGCCAGCAAAGCATTGATCAGGATCATCCAGTGAATGGTGTCTATCGCGCCGGTTCGGACCATCGCAAAGATGGTCAAGCGGTGGGCTGGTAAGAGGTTTTAGTAGAGTAATTGGTAGAGTAGATGGTGCAAGTAGAGGATTTAGCTGATCACATGACAGCAGTAGCCCGGCGATTGAGTAAGGCTGTTAATAGCAGTAGAAGACCTTTGTTCATTGTGGCTGTCTGTCTATTCTTGGCTTCCTGCATCGGACCCAATTTAGAAGATTGGCCTGATTCGATTCCACAGACTCAGGTTTTTATAGTTGCCTACGATGCGGACGAAGAGAACCAAGGCCGTCAGTCGGAAACTGAATACCTCGAATGGGTGTTGAGTTTCTATCAGGGCAATCTTGCCTATCAATCCGGATGGCAAGATATTCAGGGCTACGTCTATGAAGCGCCTGCTCCAGAGGCTGAGCAGGAACTGCTAGAGCAACTGAGTTTGTTAGGCATAGCTATAGGCAGTGAATGGTCCAAGCACAATGACGTTCGCCAAATCGACACACGCATGCTGTCTCTGTGGGGCTCAACCATTCAGCTTGCGCCTGATTTCGATACGCAGAAACAGACGGTAGAAGTCATCGCGATAGACATCGATCTCTTGCTCAGTGGTAGTCTCAGCAAGCAGGATATTCTCGAGGAACGCTACGCCGATATTTTAGGATTAGAATTGTTTGGGGATTTTTAGTGATCTCTACTATCTCATTTTTCTACTGATTTATTATTCTTATAGGTGCCAGAAATGAAACGCCGAGAATTTTTAAGCACATCACTACAGGGCTCGCTTGCAGCTTCCATCTCGATGCTTTTTCCCGCTGGACTGCTAGCGAGCGAACTGCCCGCCGACATTACTGAACTCACCGCATCTAAGCTTTCTGCAGCGATCCGCGACAGACAGGTCAGCTGTCTCGAAGTCATGCAGGCATACCTACAGCGCATCGAGCGTTACAACCCCGTTTACAATGCGATAGTTAACCTAGCTGAACAAGACTCACTGTTAGGTCAGGCTCGCCGTGCGGATACCGCGCTGGACAAGGGCGAGTACTGGGGCTGGATGCATGGCATGCCGCACGCGGTAAAAGACCTTGCCAACGTCGAAGGCATGATTACCACCAGCGGTTCGCGTATTTTTGCGAATCGAGTAGCTACAGCTGATAGCTCGCTCGTCGCCGATGTTAGAAAGCAGGGTGCGATCTTTATAGGCAAGACCAACACACCAGAGTTTGGTCTCGGGTCTCAGACTTACAATGAAGTTTTCGGCGCGACCGGCAGCGCTTGGAATCCTGCGCTAACGGCAGGTGGCAGTAGCGGTGGAGCTGCATGTGGTCTCGGCACGCATATGCTGCCCGTGGCGGATGGTAGCGACATGATGGGTTCGTTGCGAAACCCGGGTGCCTTCAACAACGTCATTGGCTTTCGGCCTTCGAAGGGGCGAGTAGGCGGCGGAGATTCGCTAAATAGGGGCCTCTCGACGTCAGGTCCAATGGGTAGGAATACCGAGGATACGATTCGGCTGTTGCTCAGCATTGCAGGGCCGGTGAGCGGTGAGCCAAATGTTATGCGCTATAGCCTGCCCGAAGCAGAACAATTCACGCCACTTAATTTGCAGGACATTAAGATTGGCTGGATGGGAGACTTTGAGAAATATCTGTCGATGGAGGCCGGTGTGCTCGATGTCTGTGAATCTAGCCTCAACTTGCTGGAGACGGCTGGCGCGAAGGTCGAGCACTGCATGCCAAATTTCGATATGGCCGAGCTGTGGCGTACCTGGGTCGATCTTCGAAACTTGGGCCGCAGCGGCTCTCAATCAATGTATGATAATCCTGCTCAGCGAGCACTGTTAAAACCCGAATATATTTGGGAAATTGAACAGTCCTTGGTATTAACTGCGCGGCGGATCAATGACGCTGGCAATGCCAGAGCGAGATGGTATCGTGAGGTAGTCCATCTGCTGGAACAATTCGATT
>CAJXQP010000311.1 GCA_913058275.1 uncultured Gammaproteobacteria bacterium
AGCCTCGGTCTCGTGGGCTCGGAGATGTGTATAAGAGACAGGGACTCTGCAACTCTAGCGGTTTTGTCGGCCAGAATTTAATGTTTAATGGTTACACATCTGTCGTCGGGCTTTTCCCCCAACCCGTCAACGCCTACAAGAGCATCCCTGCAACTCGCGTTATTCATGACTTCTATGAGTTAAACCCGAGCCTTGGGTTTTATGGCGGCGGGGGCATCGATGGCAGACACTATGCTCGCGGAACGCCACTTAATTCCGCGCTTATGAGCGGGATGTTCGGCGGCCCTAAATGGGGAGCAGACTACAAGAAAGACCTTGAGCAAGAATTCACTCATACCGCCGCCTTCGATGGCCACACGACATCGCTTCCGCTAGCGACTAACACAGTGACGCTCGACCCCACGCTCAAAGATAAGTGGGGCCGCTCCGCCTTACGCTGCACGTACATGGATCACCCCGACGATCTTGCAACAATGAAATTTTTCTTCGATAAAACAGGCGAGCTCATGGAGGCTGCCGGCGCCATTCGACAGGCAGGTAGCTATGCGAAAAACGGCCAAGAAGGAAATGTTCACCTGCTCGGGACCTGCAGAATGGGCAATGATCCGGCGAGTTCCGTTGTCGACAAATATCATCGCTCGCACGATGTCTCAAATCTGTTTATTTGCGATGGTTCGAGCCTTGTGACGTCGGGACGCGGCCAGCCAACAATGACAATTATGGCGTTAGCATTTAGAGCGGCAGATCACATGATTCAGTCGGCTCGACGCGGTGAGATCTAAGCCTCTCTACCGTCTTGCGAATTCGATCGCTAAGCTTAGATCTCAGTGCTGCTAATTAGCGTTTACCCTAGTTGACGAGCAAAGGTTTAAGACCCGATTAGCACTAGTCGGCGATTTATAGATTACAGGACGATAAAACACTCAATGGATCTCATTTTTTTCGATTTAGATGGCACACTCCTCAACGACGCATCGGTAATATCGCCTTTCACTAAAGAGACTCTAGGTCTACTCAAAGACAAAAACATCGCCTACACAGTGGCCACAGGCCGAACCATGCTTTCCGCCAGAACGATTCTCAAAGGGCATGATTTCGACCTCCCGCAAATCTATACCAATGGCGTGACCATATGGGACCCCCTTAATAGCGAGCTTACGCTGGAGAACTTGCTCACCAACAATGAGATAGCGACCGTTATCGACGCTGCTCTGAGCCAAGGAATTACGCCTTTTGTGCATGCTATAGACACAAGCAATCACTTTATCTACCACGCGACACCGCGGCATACTGTCGAGGAAAATCTGATCAGCAAACACTATGCGGGTACAGAGGCTAAACTTTTCCCACTTGATGCGCTGCCGGCAGATAGCCAGGTAACCAACATAAGTATGATCGGTTCGGCTGCGGACATTACCGATATCTGGAGAAAAGTCGATAACCATCCAAACCTTGTCACGTACTCTGGCCCCGCTATCGAGGGCGAATCTTTTCGTTGGATGGATGTTCACCATTGCTTAGCAAGCAAAGGCGCAGCAGTGACTACACTCAAAGCGCAATTGGGCGCGAGCAACATAATTTGCTTTGGCGACGGAGATAACGACCTGAGTATGTTCGAACTTGCTGACGAAAGTTACGCGCCGGAGAACGCGCGCGACATCGTAAAGCAGTCTGCCACTTCGGTAATTGGACACAATCACAAAGATGGCATCGCCTATTTTCTACGTGAACGGTTTTCTCTCTAATTAACTCGACGGGTACACTAGTCTATTTCCGGCGAGAACCTAGCTCTTGTCCGGTTACCCCTTCTTCCCCGCCCCTCAAAAAACACGCCTCTTTTGCTTATAAAGATTTCCTATTTCGAATGTAAGTATTATTCTCAATAGCCAAATACCAAATTTTTTAGGAGCAAGACTATGAAGGCATCCAGCTTTACATGTTCCTTTCTTCAAGCTTTAGCCGTAGTTTCGGCCTTCCTATTCAGTTCGACGGGATTTGCGCAGCCTGCGACATTTAAAGAAGGCATTCTGCAAATCCCGCAAACCGCCGCCTTAATTAAGGGTGAAACTCATTATTACAATGATATTCAATTGGCACTTGATACCAACGGCAATTTTACTGTGCTCGAGGCGGAGCCGAGCCCACTGGTATTTGTTGATAGCGTCACTGTCATCATGACAAAGTCTTTACCTCCACAAGTGAGCATAGTTGTAAGAGGGAATAAATCGGTGCCGTGTGTAGAACTGCAAAATCCCGCTATATTCAGGGATGGCTTTTCGTTCACTGTCGCGCTTGCGGAAACCAAGATGGGTCCCGCTGAAACTTGCATTGCGATAATAGAGCCTTTCGAAACACACATACGTCTCGATACAGTCGGATTGGAATCCGGTCTCTATACCGTGAATGTGAATGGCAAAGAAGAGGGTTTTAGCTTATAGATCTAGATGGTGCCCGGGGCCGGAATCGAACCGGCACGGTGTTTCCACCGAGGGATTTTAAGTCCCTTGCGTCTACCAATTTCGCCACCCGGGCTGGGGGCTTGAACTGCCAAGCGGGTAGAGTC
This sequence comes from uncultured Gammaproteobacteria bacterium, assembly GCA_913058275.1. Taxonomy (GTDB): domain Bacteria; phylum Pseudomonadota; class Gammaproteobacteria; order Pseudomonadales; family Pseudohongiellaceae; genus UBA9145. The sequence goes on from CAJXQP010000311.1 coordinate 2,564, forward strand.
TTTAATGAGACTCTTAGCAAACCGTGCAACTCGGTTTTACCGCAACTGCTGCAGGAACATAGAGAATGTGAATGGAGGCTGGGGTCGGAATCGAACCGGCGTTAACGGAGTTGCAGTCCGCTGCATGACCACTCTGCCACCCAGCCGTATCACGTTCTTATGCGTGGCCGAACTATAGCAAACCACGCCCCGTGAGGCATTCTTTTTCTGCTAAAGCACGATTACTAATTCAAACCCGTATGAATGAAACGCAGCATATTGCGTCAACTATTTCACAGGGAGAGAAAAGAGATTGGAGCGGGAAACGAGATTCGAACTCGCGACTGTAGGTATTTGAGGGCTTTTGATGCTTTTATGATCTGCTTGCAAGCTGTTGAGTTTAATAGCTTTTTATTGCAATCGGATCATAAACGCATCATTAGGAATCGTGCATATACACTGTGGAAGTGGGACAAAAAGTGGGACGGCTTTCAGGATTTTGCTTTATCTAGAAAGCAATCCCCTTCTCTGCAAACCCTCGGTCATACGACCTGAGTATGCTCCTGCTCTTAGCGGTGCTCTAAAAGGCGCTGGGCTCATTAACGATTGCACTGGGTTCTTAGATACTTGGTGCATCCGCTCAACACCTATTCCCGCCTTAGTGTTTATGGAGGAAGAGGTGGCGCTGGAAACACCACCTCTCATTCAATCTCAGCTTACTTAAGCCTTATAATTGGTTCCCGAAAACGTAAGTTCAGATAGACTGATTTCGCCTTCTAAGCGCAATTTTCCGTCTAAGCTGTCCCAGCCTTCCATAGCTACTTTCCAAACATTTCCTCCAGAAGCTTCCCAAGTACCGTCAAAGTATCCCATCAGGCGGTCTCCATTAGGAAGAAACGCTTCGCCTTGCCAACTGCAAGCTCCGTTCGTGGCGTTAGGATCATTCATGTCATGCTCTACTACTAGCGTTCCAAAACCAGCTCCATAGTGTTCTATATCTCCGTCAGTCTTCCAGTTTGAGACCGTTCTTAAACCTTTCTCTCCTTTGCGCTCGTAGGAAGAATTCACATGATGTAGGACCCAATCTGCTACTTTTTCACTCATAATTTTCTCCTGTAAGTTAGTTAAAACAATACTTTTAAAATCCACTTTTAGTGGTTCAGTTAGCCTACTATAACTCTGTCTCTTATACACATCTCCGAGCCCACGAGACCGAGG
>CAJXQP010000312.1 GCA_913058275.1 uncultured Gammaproteobacteria bacterium
ATCTACACCTCTCTATTCGTCGGCAGCGTCAGATGTGTATAAGAGACAGATTACAGGGTTATTGAAAGATTTCGTAGCCATACTCACGTACAAGTAAATTTGGAAACCGGCCGCACACATCAGATTCGCGTGCACATGGCGCACCTGAATAACCCCCTTATAGGTGATCAGCTCTACGGAGGGCGTTTTAAATTGCCTGCGGCCTGCTCCATAGAACTGAGTGATTGTCTGCGAGGGTTTAAGCGACAGGCTCTGCACGCCAGGAAGCTGGAGCTGGATCATCCCGAAAGCGGCGAGCGCATGAGTTGGAGTGCGAGTACCCCTGCCGACATGGTGGAGTTGATTGAACAACTTCGCCGAGACCGTGGATGACTCTCAAGCAGCAAATTTTCGCCGACTGGGACGTCTCTCCCAATATCGTTGCCTTCACTACAACTAGGCTCGGCGGGGTGAGCGAATTACCCTTTGCCTCGTTTAATCTAGCTACTCATGTTGGTGATGATGCACATCGAGTAGCGTCAAATAGGGCGCTTTTAAAAGAGCTGTTGCCTCAACCGCTAGAATGGCAATGGTTAGACCAGGTTCATGGCGACGATGTGGCGATGGTCAATAAGGCCGGCCCTACTCTTATCGCCGACGCAATGCTGACTACAAGTGAGAATCTGGTTTGCTGTGTACAGACTGCAGATTGTTTGCCTTTGTTTATAGCAGCAGTAGACGGTACTGAAGTGGCTGTAATTCATGCTGGCTGGAAAGGTTTAGCGTCAGGTGTCATTGAAAACACGATTTCGCGTATGTCGAGCTCACCTTCTAGTCTCGCAGTTTACTTAGGGCCTGCAATTGGCCCGTGTCATTTTGAAGTTGGAGGTCAGGTCAGAGATTGTTTCCTCGCCGCTGCCGAATCACCATCGCTAGTTCTCGCTACCCAAGCTTGCTTCGTCTGCAGCAAAAACCCAGGGAAATTTATGGCAGACCTATATGCCATAGCGAGATTAAAATTGTCTGCCCTTGGAATTGATAAAATAAGCGGTGGTGATTTCTGCACGCATTGCGATGATGATAAATTCTTTTCCTATAGGCGCGATGGGGTTACCGGCCGAATGTTGAACGCCATCTATATTGAAGCTTAGTTCCAATTCCTGCTTTGTGACGCTGATTTTTCCCGCTCAGCTTTGATCTCGCGCAATAAAAAAATCCTTACTCTTATTGTATTTCAGGCTAAAGACCCCATTATCTAGTTCAGTAAAGATTATCTAATAGCGTCCGCTATGCGGACTAATGTGGAACCGTTATGCGAATCGATAAACTAACAAGCAAGCTGCAGTCAGCTCTAGCAGACGCGCAATCCATGGCCGCGGGTGGGGACAATAATTTCATTGAGCCTAGCCATCTATTGCTAACTCTGATGGATCAGAAAGGCGGCTCAGTTCGTCCTTTGCTCTCACAGACGGGATTCGATACAACGGATCTACGAGCCAAATTGCAGACTCTCGTAGACGATTTGCCGAAACTACAAAATAGTACTGGTGAGATTTCCGTATCTAGTGATCTGGCTAAAGTGTTGAATCAAGCCGACAAAATTGCTCAGCAAAAAGGCGACTCCTTTGTTTCAAGTGAGACGATATTGCTTGTTGCTATGGGGGATGCCGGAGCGGTTGGCAAACTGCTGAATTCGTATGGCGTATCTGAGCAGGCGCTTGAAAACGCCATCGCGAATTTGCGTGGTGGCGCGAACGTTGATGATGCCGGCGCCGAAGACTCCTGGCAGGCATTGAAAAAATACTGTGTCGATCTAACTGAGCTTGCCGAGAAAAGCGAACTCGATCCTGTCATTGGGCGTGACGCAGAAATACGCCGCACGATACAAGTTTTGCAGCGTCGTACGAAGAATAATCCAGTATTAATTGGTGAGCCTGGTGTCGGTAAAACGGCAATCATCGAAGGGCTCGCGCAGCGGATTGTAAATGGTGAGGTGCCCGAGGGACTCAAGGATAAGAGGGTCTTGTCTTTGGATATGGGTTCTCTGATAGCCGGAGCAAAATTCAGAGGAGAGTTTGAAGAAAGACTCAAAGGCGTTCTAAGTGAATTGGATAAGCTAGGCGGCTCGGTAATCTTGTTTATCGATGAGCTACACACCATGGTAGGCGCGGGAAAGGCGGAAGGCTCTATGGATGCGGGCAATATGCTGAAGCCTGCGTTGGCTCGTGGTGAATTGCACTGCGTCGGGGCAACTACGCTTGATGAATATCGTCAGCACGTCGAAAAAGATGCAGCGTTAGAGCGTAGGTTTCAAAAGGTATTAGTGGAAGAGCCCAGTGAAGAGGACACGATAGCGATCTTGCGTGGCCTGAAAGAAAGGTATGAAGTGCATCATGGTGTCGATATCTCTGACGGTGCAATTATCGCGGCGGCTAAACTTTCACAGCGTTACATTACGGACAGACAGCTGCCAGACAAAGCTATCGATCTCATCGATGAGGCGGCGAGCATGATTCGTATGGAGATCGATTCCAAGCCTGAGGAAATGGACAAGTTGGAAAGAAGGCTTATCCAGCTGAAGATCGAGCGCGAGGCTTTAAAGAAAGATGAAGACCCAGCTTCAAAGAAACGCAAAGAGAAACTAGAAGAGGGTATCGGTCAGCTCGAGAAGGAGTTTGCAGATTTAGAGGACATCTGGAAATCGGAGAAGGCCTCCTTACAAGATGCTCAGCTGATCAGAAGTAAACTCGAGCAGGCGCGCAATGACATGGAGCTTGCTCAACGAGCAGGTGACCTAGCTCGCATGTCCGAAATTCAGTACGGACTGATCCCCAGTCTCGAGACAAAGCTTGAGGCGGCGGCCGAGGCCGAGACAACGGAGAAACAGCTGCTGCGTAATCGGGTTACCGAGGAAGAGATCGCCGATGTAGTCTCACGCTCTACCGGTATACCCGTAAGTAAGATGCTACAGGGTGACAAGCTTAGACTTCTGGAAATGGAGGATGCGCTGCACAAGCGTGTCATCGGCCAGGACGAAGCGATCCAAGCTGTGGCAAATGCAGTGCGACGATCTCGGTCGGGACTGTCTGATCCTAACCGACCCAATGGCTCCTTTCTGTTCCTAGGACCAACAGGAGTGGGTAAAACGGAGTTGTGTAAATCTTTGGCTGAGTTCCTTTTCGATACTGAAGAGGCGATGGTCAGGATCGACATGTCTGAGTTCATGGAGCGACATTCGGTAGCTCGACTTATAGGTGCCCCTCCCGGCTATGTCGGTTATGAAGAGGGCGGCTATCTGACAGAAGCTGTGCGCAGGAGACCTTATTCGGTTCTACTGTTAGATGAGGTAGAGAAGGCGCATACCGATGTTTTCAATATCCTCTTGCAGGTGTTGGATGAAGGACGTTTGACTGACGGCCATGGCAGGACGGTCGACTTTAGAAATACGGTTGTGGTAATGACGTCGAACCTCGGCTCTGATCGTATTCAGGAAATGATGTCACAAGGCGTTGTTGATGAGCTAGCCTACGAGTCTGTTAAGTCAGCTGTGATGGAGAGGGTCGTTAAGCACTTTTCGCCAGAGTTTGTGAATCGTATCGATGAGACAGTGGTGTTCCATCCGTTGCTGAAAGAGCAGATAAGGGGTATTGCAGACATTCAGGTTCAGTTATTACATCAGCGGCTACAAGACAATGACTTAGGTCTAATTGTTTCTGATGCGGTACTGGATAAGATCTGTCTCTTATACACATCTCCGAGCCCACGAGACCGAGGCTGATCT
>CAJXQP010000313.1 GCA_913058275.1 uncultured Gammaproteobacteria bacterium
GGCCAAACCCATATTTATCGTGCTGGCGTTGCTCTGGGCCCAGCACAACCTTTTCTACATCTCCCACAGCGGCAATTTCTGCCCCCATTCTGCCAAGAACCTGCATCGCTGTTTCGCTGTATTGCTTTTCGAGTTCCTCGGCGTCTTCTTCACCTGCAGTGTCATCCAAATTTTTCTTCAGTGCCATAAAGTTAAGCAAGACCATTTCGCCACGGTAACTACCGGTAAAAATTTCTTTCCAACGATCAACATAATATGGATCTTCAGGAATGGCTTCTTCGATCGAAACTCTATCTTCAATGTTGACGCTGTCGTTGTTCCGATCCCGGCTCAGCATCCAGTTGGCTAACATACGCTGCTCATATCCGGGAGCAAAAAGTGAAAGATCGTATCGGGACAACTCCTGATTCGCGTCGATGCGCTTCAGGAAATCCTGATAGTTATCATCCCTGGAGAAGCTTACCACCACCACTTCATCCCACTCGCCCATATCTACACCGGCCAACTGCACCGGATCGTAGCCGGCAAATTCAATGCTGCCGCCGTCAAAAAGCAAGTTCTGCGGCGCCGGAATCCACTCCGCCCCTTCTACATAATCCAAAAACAGGCCTACCGTGCGTGCCGGTAGCAGACTGCTGCGAACCAAATAAGCAAGGGCCAACAAAATCAACAATCCGAGAAGCAGCCGAATTGCCCAGGTTTTCAACTTTGTGTTCATTTAGCCCCCAACCTAGCAACAGCCTGTTGAGCCAATTCCAAGGATCTGTCAATAGCCTTTGGCAATCCACCCAGGTCAACACCATCCGTACTCTTCTGGCCTGCCATATAACGAGCGTACACGCCGTGGATGATTCCCGCTCTCTTCCAATAATTGAACCCTCGGTAATAATCCAGCTTATCCAGTATCCGCCCGGTACGTTCGGCATAGCGAGCCGCTAGGGCACTTCGAGGCGGAAATCCGGGAAGCGAGGTAGACATTTCGGGGTCGGCATCGACATCGGCCTGGCTTTCCGGAAACATATTTAAGGTGTAGCCCAGGTCTGCCAGTGGGTCACCGAGACTGGCTAGCTCCCAATCCACCACGGCCGCAACAGTGGAATTCACGTTGACTAGGCAATTGTGGAAGCCATAGTCGCCATGCACTATGCGCGCCATGCCTTGCTCCGGGATATTGTCGACAAAGTAGTGGTGCAGGTCATGAGCTCGCACATCATCGTACTGCGCGGGCTCTATCGAAGCTGTCCAGGAGCGATACCAGGTCTTCAACTGCCGTGCCACATAGCCTTCTTTTTTACCTAACTCGCCCAAACCAATTTTATCCGGATTTAATACGTGCAAGTCAGCAAGTGTGTCGATAAGGGAGTGTGCCAAGGTGACACGTTGATCCTCCGGCACCCAGTCTAAGGTTTGCTGGGCATTGTGCAAAGGACGACCTTCGACATGACCCATGACATAGAACCAAGCGCCGGTCACCTCATTGCTCTCGCAAAAGCTATAGGCTGCAGGAACTGGAAAGCCGGTGGCACCTAAGGAGGATATCAGTGCCCACTCACGGCTCATATCGTGGGCTTTGGGCAACAACTCTCCCTGCGGCGGTCGGCGAATGACCGCCAACTTCCCGGCTTGATCCTTCAGTCGATAGGTCAAGTTGGAGTGACCACCCTCCTGACGCTCCCACTCAAAGGGCGGGGTCAGCTCGGGTACGTTCTCCGCAACCCACTGCTCTACCGCCGAAATATCGTAGCCTTCGGCTGTTCGCTCACTCATCTTCCACCCCTTACCAAAGAGCGGCTGTGACTGCATAACATCTCAAAGTTGAACCGGATCAAACTGGAATCTGACATCATTATCTCCATTAATAGTCGATCTAACTGCCACCGGGCGAATGTACTGACGACCTAGGAGTATGCCGCAGCTTCCAGGTCTGTTTTCGGGCATTGTTTGGAGGCGTATTGTTTTAGCATAGGGTACGCCATTTTAATCGGAGAGTCCAGCACACATGATACAGTCCCGGAAAATTAAGTAGCTATGCAAGACCTGAGGCTTGAATTATATTGACACTAGTACTGCTATTAAGTATGCTGACATTTCTACTTCACGCACTTGGAGCCACCCATGAGAACTAGGTTGACCGAATTACTGGGTATTGAAACCCCTATTATTTGCGGCGGAATGATGCGAGTCGGCACTGCAGACCTCGCTGCTGCAGTATCTAATGCAGGCGCCCTGGGCGTTATGACAGCTCTCTCCCAACCCACACTCGAGGGATTAGAATCTGAGATCGCTCGCTGCGCTTCGTTGACTGATAAACCATTTGCCGTAAACCTTACCATCGGCGTTGTAGCCACCGAAATCAATTACGACGATATACTCGACGTAATCATCAATAGCGGTGTCAAGATACTGGAAACGGCGGGACGCAGCCCGGAACCGTTTATGAACCGGTTAAAGGCTGCGGGTATCAAGGTAATTCACAAATGTGTCACCGTGCGTCATGCACTCTCCGCTGAACGCATCGGCGTAGATGTTGTCAGTATCGATGGTTTCGAGTGTGCCGGCCACCCAGGAGAGGAAGATGTGGGCGGCTTGGTGCTGTTTCCGGCTACCACCCAGGCACTGAAGATTCCAGTTGTTGCCTCAGGTGGTATCGCTGATGGCCGTGGCCTTGTTGCCGCACTCGCGTTGGGGTGCGAAGGTATCAACATGGGCTCCCGGTTTCTGGTGACACAGGAAGCGCCAATCCATGATGAGATCAAACAAAAGTTTGTGCATATGGATGAAAATCAGACCCGCCTAATTTTCCGCAGCTATCGCAACACCGCACGGGTATATCGCAATTCCATCGCAGATCAGGTAGCAGAAATCGAGGCACGGGGAGGCGAGTTTGCCGAGGTGCATTCTCTGGTATCCGGAGGCAATCAGGACAAGGCATGGCAAACCGGTGACATTAATGCAGGGATGGTAACAGTAGGGATGTGCGGTGGTCTGATCAATGATATTCCCTCCTGCCAGCAGTTGGTACAGACAATAGTGAGCGATGCAGAGCAGATCGTCACAGGTCGATTGGTTTCTGTTGTTGCAAACACCGAAGTCACGCGGACCAATGCTGCATGAAATCTCCGCGCGCAATGGACACCTTACAAAATCGCTAGAATTCTGGTTTATAGCCTGTCATTATGTAGAGGGGTGTTTTATTAAATCAAGAGATCAAGCCTTGCTTATATCAGAACAAACAGGAGATCAAGCTTTGCTTGGACAAGTAAAAACAGTAGAAAAAGACGGCCGTGTAGTACGCGGTGAACGCATGAAACTCGCTATTATCAAAACAGCCATGACGATGGTCAAAGAAGGCAACCTCATACCTAGTGCGCAGCAGATATCCACGCGGGCAGGCGTCGCTGTTCGCTCGGTCTTCCGCCACTTTGATGATATGGAAAACCTGCATGTCGCCTTTGATCAGCTGCTTCAGGAGGAAGTCGAAAAGGAGTTTCCGAAGGAAAGCCTATTGCTTGAGTCTGAGACCCCCCTATCGGAGCGCATAACCCGCGTAATCGAAATTCAAACCTCGTTGTGGGAGTTAAACGAAAACGTCATCCTATCAGCTCACGCTCAGTTTTGGAATTCCAAAGCACTTCGCAAGAACTATGCACGCCACCAAAGCAGTCAGCGTAAGCAACTAGACGAGTGGCTCCCCGAACTGAAAGAATTTGATCGCACGTCGCGTGAATCGGCAAATGCTATCGT
>CAJXQP010000314.1 GCA_913058275.1 uncultured Gammaproteobacteria bacterium
GCAGCGTCAGATGTGTATAAGAGACAGGGAATAACCTGTAGAAAATAAATATCGGATACAACTTCAACCGGCCCCTCAAGACCGTTGTTGTCAGCCAGAGTGAGGAAATAGCTAACGAAGTCGCCGGGCTCTACATCGAGATCTTCCAAATAGATTAGCTCGTCACCAGACACTTCGAGCAGGTTCTGTTCGGGAAGAAAATCAACCTGTACTTCGTCAGCACCGACGACGCTGTAATTCAGGGTGAACTTACTCAGGCCATAGTCGTCGCTAGCGTCAATCTCGAGTACAACTTCCTCCAAAGGCATAACATCTTGATCTTGGCCTGGTCTGATAAGTGCCAATTCGGGGGGAGTGTCTTCGATTGAGCGAATGAAATAGTCGAGCGGGTTCTTACTTTGCAAATCAGAAAAGTCAGTCGCAGAAATGCGGTACACACCATCTTGATTCACAGTAAATTTGGCGCGCCCTATATTGCCATCCATCACCAGAGTTATGTCTTCATAGGCAGGCAGTGGATTGACTTCATCTTCATCCTGGCTATAACTCTCGTCGAACTGGACGACCGCCTGTCTAATATTCTTGTTGAAGGTAACTAGCAGTTCGACTTCGGTTCCTTCGGGCACCACTAAATCGCCACTGTCTTCCTCCGTAATGTCCTCAATTCCCGTGTACTCAGGGTAGTCCAAGGCTAGATCGATTCGCTCTATCTGTGGTAGATCGAACAGGTCGATCTGATATTGCGCTGAGCTTTGCTCGCCGCGCTCATCGAAGGTGACATAGTAGGTGGTATCTTCCGCCAAAGACGGAATGAAGTAGCTATAAGTTGCGTTATCGCTGCCGCTGCCATCGCGATTCATGGTAGCGTCGCGCCAATTCACATTGTCATCTTGAAGGCGTAGGTTGATCGTGCCGGGTATAGCGTTCCTAACCCGAACTATGATCGTCACACTATCGCCGCGCTGCATCTCTAGATCGCCCGGCTCAACACTGATTTCGATATCTGGCAGCACTTCAACAATAACTACTGGCTCGCTGATTGCGAACGGCCATGCCAGTCGACTAGCCGCGTTGAATAGTACGTCGGAGCTAAGGAACAACCCCATCACAACGGCGGCAATGCCGGCCGCCGATGCGAAAGAAAGGTAGGAAGTTCTAGCAGGTGCAACCGTCTCTACCTGCTCCTGCTGAATCTGCACATGCTCTTGCGCATCTAACCACAGCTGTTGAATAAACTGCTGCGAAACACCACGCTTGCCGTTTACTAAATCTTCTTCGGTAAATTCCAGCGAGGTCAGCAGGCGCTGCTCTAAATCCGGAATATGGTCTTCTACATAATGGGCGAGTTTGCGGTCATCGGTAGTCTGTCTCCCCAATACCTGAATCAAGCGCCCCACGAGCAAGCCAATGCTCAGCACTGACACTGCAAATAAAATTGTTGTGCCGGTCTTGTCGGGTTCTAACCAGAGGGCCGTCGCGCTGAGCGACAAAATTAATACGGAAAAGGCGATAACGAAATAGCTCACCTGTTTCAGAATGAACAGATTGCTACGACGACGACGAAGGTTCTTCAGGGTTTCTCGAAGACTATCGAATGTGGGAGACGACATAAAGGCTCTTCTGGCTGCAGTGAATAGGAAGACTTGTTAGTACTTGTTGCTCCTCGCTAGGCGACGTCCGAAAGCGACTCAGTCACTAATATTTGGCGCGGAAAAAGGCGAAAAGCCCCAGCTTTACTGACCGCCAGCGTTGCCAAATTGTTTCAGTCGTACGTTTTAACTATCCCATTAACCTGCCCGGAATTGCAAGGGTTTATGGGAGAGAATACCGACAAAGGACCAGCAAAATCAGCTAGTCTGAGGAATGGCTGATTGCAGCCGTGAAATGCTCGATTTTGGGCGAAATTTTGCCCAATGTAAGAGCCCACGAGCGAAAACTTAGCAGCCCATTTCCTGAGGGCGGTAATAAGCGGAATCCTTAGGAAACACATGAATATCCCGTTGCCGGGCATCCTCAAGCAATTCTTCGAGGCTGCGGTGCATCTCAATGTCCCGCAGCGTCACCATAGTTGGCCGGGGTAAGACCCATTTGTCTGCCGCCGCATCGGCCAGAGCATCACGCGGCGTAATCCAGCGATGCTCCAAAATCTCATCGTTGTCTACCACCACAGTAACCGGCTCTTTAAGGGGGCATAGGAAGAACCAGGTACAAAAACGCCTAGGCAGCTTCGGAGGGGTAGTCCAGTGGGCTGTATGAAGCAATTCATCGATATCGATATTGATACCGGCTTCCTCTTTCGTCTCCCGTACAGCAGCGCGTAGCGCGGCCTTGTACTCTAATCCACCCTCGTCTAGCGCGAAATCTGCCGCATCGACGCGGCCCCCTGGGAATACCCAGTGGCCTCCGTGAAAAACTAGTTTGGAATTTCGCCTAAGTAACAATACCTCGAGATCCGTCTTGTTAGCCGTCTCTCGGATAACTACCACGGTTGCCGCCGGTACGGGTTTGATATCTGTCATAGTCCTTCTGCCCACCTTGTTCCTCTGAGAAAAAGGTTGGCCCAAACAGACTAACCGAGAGCGCTATCATAGCAATGACGCCAGCTTATTACTTCCCACTTTTTACAACATGCGGCATCACACGCATTGCAGCTGACGCGCCATCAGAATAGAATCCTGCCCACATTTGAAAGAGCCCGCTGATGGAACCTATGAGAAATGGGCGGGCGAAGTCGATTCAGTAATAGCAGGAGGCAAATATGAAGATCAATTTCGAAGGTCAAGTAGCGATAGTAACAGGTGCTGGTGGCGGATTAGGTAAGCAACACGCCTTAGAGCTGGGTCGGCGCGGGGCGAAAGTAGTAGTCAATGATCTGGGCGGTTCGGTAGACGGCAGCGGAGGTTCAGCGTCAGCCGCTGAGCAGGTAGCACAGGAAATTCGCGATAGCGGCGGCACAGCAATGTCGAACGATGCATCGGTTACCGATTTAGAAGCAGTGCAGGCGATGGTTGATGAAACCGTCGCAACGTGGGGCCGCATCGATGTCTTGGTTAACAACGCCGGCATCCTAAGAGATAAGACCTTCTCAAAGCTAGAACTAGAAAACTGGCATGCAGTTATTGATGTTCACCTTACCGGCAGCCTTAATGCAACGAAATGTGTTTGGCCCATCATGGTCGAACAGAAGTACGGTCGCATCGTGATGACTACATCTACCTCGGGCTTGTTTGGAAATTTTGGTCAGGCCAATTACGGCGCAGCAAAGCTGGGATTGGTTGGATTTATGAATACACTACGTTTCGAAGGTGCCAAGTACAACGTATTCACTAATGCAATAGCCCCCATCGCCGCGACTAGAATGACAGTCGAACTGCCAGGCTTTGAGGACAGCGCCGAGAAGCTGGCTCCAGAACTGGTTACGCCAGCTGTGGTTTATCTCTGTTCAGAGAAGGCTCCCAATGGCCGCATCATTCAGGCTGCAGGCGGGCGTTACTACTCTGCTGACGTCAGAGAAAATGTTGGCGTAGATCTAGGTCTGGGCGCATCAGTTGAGGATATCGAAAAGAATATCGAGACCATTCTCGATATGAGCAGCAGCGCAGGCATTCTAGAAAGAACGCCGCATCGCTAGCAGGCTTTTGCTCACTCAGGATAGATCAGGCGTCTCGCGCCTGATCTGCCTGCACTTTCTGAATAGATTCCCGCTC
>CAJXQP010000315.1 GCA_913058275.1 uncultured Gammaproteobacteria bacterium
ACGAGATCAGCCTCGGTCTCGTGGGCTCGGAGATGTGTATAAGAGACAGTTCCTGTACTGTCCCCCAATAAGTTTGCAAGGTTACCCAGTGCCTCAAAGCTGCGTGCAATGCCTATATAGCGGGATAGCCTGAGGTTTAGTGTGCTAACAGATTGACTGCTTTCCAAGCCGGTAACGCCTGCATTTATTAGTTGCCAGAGTTGCTGCTCGGCCTGGGGGCCATAGACAGCGAGTTCATTAGCATATTCGCCACCTAGTCGTTCTAGTAAATTCAAGTTGCTTACTAGCGCTGCCAAGCTCTGGCGAATGACTCGGTCATTGTTCTCCATAGGAAGCGAGGCGATCAAAGTCTGCAGCAATGTGGAGTTTTCCATCTGGCCATTGCTAGGAGCTTTGAATAGGGCAGTCCAGATCATGGAGCGCATGAGCGGATCGTCGATTCGCTCTAAGGCATTGTCGCTAATGATGGTAGCCATGCTGACTTCATCAAGACTCACTTCGGTATATCCCCAGCCCTCGTAGTTCGGCAAGGCGAGATTTGGGCAGGCGAGACCTATGGCTTCGGGTACCTGAGTTTCGGCGCCGAATATTTCTATCGGTATAGCAGTGTTGAGCTCAATAGATCCGTTGGCATCAGTGGTGAATAGTCCTAGTTGCACGCGCTGATCTCTCAGGGTTGGATAGTCGTCCGGGACGGTCTGTAGAATAGCGAAACTGCTTATACCGTTGGCATCGCAGCTAAAGCGAGCCTCGATAGTATTTACCCCAGCCTGATACATCCAGTTTTGGGCCCAGGGATCTAGGTCTATGCCGGACTGTAAGGAGAGTGAGCTCATGAAGTCGACGAGTTCGGTGTTTTCCCAAGAGTGCTCCTTCAAATAATTCGAAACTCCCAGACGAAAATTTTCGCGCCCGATATAGTGGGACAATTGGTTTAGAACAGATGCGCCTTTATCATAAGTGATGGCATCGAAGACGTTGAAGAAGTCATTCGTACTAACTACTGGTACCTCGATTGGGTGTGTAGACACGGCATTGTCGGCGGAGATTGCGGTTAAGTTCTCAGACAGATAAAAGTCATGCCATAGATCTTCGAATTCGGTCGCCTCCGACACGGCGATGGAAGACATTAGTGTGGCGAAGCTCTCGTTTAGCCATAGGCCGTTCCACCAGTTCATCGTGACAAGGTCGCCGAACCACATATGAGCCATCTCGTGCAGAATTGTTCCAGCGCGGCGTTGGCTATTGAATCGATTAGATGCGCCGCGGTCGACATAACTTTCAGAGAAAGTTACGGCGGCCACATTCTCCATCGCGCCGATCAAAAAGTCGGGAACGATAACTTGGTCGTATTTTACAAAGGGGTAGGGAATGTCGAAGTAATCACGGTAATGGGCTAAGCCTGATTTGGTGTAGGCCATCCATTCGTCAACTGCGACGTAGTCGCTCAGCGACTGTCGCGCCATCAGCCTAATCGGTACATCGCCAGCCATGTCTTCCCATATTTGATAGGGACCAGCATGCAGAGAGAAGATATAGCTGGAGAACTTTTCTGACTGTGGGAAATGCCAGGCTGCGGTATCGCCATCCCGGGTGATAGCATTCTCGGTAGTAGATGAGATTACCTCCCAGTCTGCAGCGGCACGAACAGTTAGTTCGTAGGTGGCCTTCAGATTCGGTTGATCGAAGTTCGGGAATAAGCGATTCGAGTAGTAGGGCCACAGATAGGTGTAGAGATAAGTACGATCATCTTCGGGATCGACGAAGCGATGCAGGCCGGTGCCGTCTTGATCAAAAGGATGAGCATACTCTATAAGCACTTCATTGCGTCCGGCTACTAAAGCCGAAGCCGATAGTGTAACGAAGTAGCCGTTGTAGTCAGGCTCTAGCATCTCCCCGTTCACTACAACTCCATTCACGCTGCCACCGGTGAAGTCGATATTCAGTGGCTTATCGTTGTCGGTAAGAGTGAAATTCGCGGTTACGCTGCCCTGATAGGAATCTGCGAGACTGACAAGGTCGATGTCTAAGACGTACGAAATGTTCGAAACTCGCGCCTTGCGTCCTATCGCATCGGCTTGGCTTAGCTGATCCAAAGCGGGGCGAACGGGGTAGTCGTCTAAGCTAGCGTCGCTGATTGGAGTAGCGACTTGCTCACTACAAGCGCTAAGAAGTAAGGTCGAAAAAATTGCGAGTAGAGTGGTAGTTCGGCACATCAAAATATCCTTGATAAGAGTAGGCAGTGAACCTGCCTGAGGAGGGATAAGCTACGTTAAATAGGAGTAAGAGATCAACCACTATTGGGATGCCGAACCGGCGAGCAGTGGATATCTCGAGCTCACTCATGTCGACGACAAGAATGAGCTCTAGTTAATGAAGGGAGTCAGGAATTAGATTCCGTATGGATCAAGAATAGCCTGATACAACAAGCGCTTCGAAGTGGCGCGAACATTCGGCAGCATGCTGCCAAACTGTTGAATCATGCCGATGAATACCAGATTCTCAACTGGATCAATCCAGAACCAAGTGCCAGCAGCTCCGCCCCAGTAGAATTCTCCAGTAGAGTAAGACTCGGCTTCAACCGGATCATCGATCACCGCAAAATCTAAACCGAACGAGGTGCCTTGGGCTCCCAATACACTGCCGGCCATGTTCTTAGGTGTCTGATCTCGGTGCATTAGGTCCACAGTAAGAGGTGCTAGGATTCTCACGCCATCCAGCTCGCCGCCATTCAATACCATTTGACTAAAACGCATATAGTCCATTGCGGTGGAAACCAACCCGCCACCTCCAGATTCGAAGACAGGATCCACTAAGAAGTTGGCGCCGGGAAAGCCTTCGCCTGCCTCGAGCTTGCCTGTGTTGTCATAACCATAGACCTGAGCGAAGCGTGATACTTTCTCTTCGGGTACATGAAAATCTGTATCGGTCATTTTAAGTGGTTCGAAGATACGTTCCTCAAGGAAGCTACCGAAAGACTGGCCTGCTAGTTTCTCAACGAGGTAGCCCTGCACGTCTACAGACACGCTGTATTCCCAGGTCGTTCCCGGCTGATGCTTCAAAGGAATCTGCCCGAGTTTAGTAGTGAATTCTTCCAGCGTGTCACCATTGTCCAATAGGCCTGCTTCGGCGTATTTCGTATCCACAGGAGAAGCCGCAAAGATACCGTAGGAGAGTCCGCCGGTATGGCTCATCAATTCTCGAATCGTCATTTTGTGGTTCTGTGGCTCAGTAACGATGCCGCCGCTGCTGTCAGTGCCTGCAAATACCTGTAGGTCTTTAAGCTCTGGCAGATATTTCTCAACCGGATCGGCAAGACGAAATTTGCCTTCCTCATAGAGACTCATCAGAGCCACGCCAGTGATAGGTTTGGTCATGGAGTAAATTCGAAAAAGGGCGTCGTTGCTCATAGGTGCCTGTGCTTCCAGATCACGAAATCCGACTGATTCGAAGTGCACAATCTTATTGTCGCGAGCAGCCATAGTGACTACACCTGCTAATAGACCCTCATCTACATAGCCTTGCATGACTTCGGTGATTCTATTGAGTCTTGCTGAATCCATGCCTACTGATTCGGGCATGCTCATTTCCAGTGCTGCCGCAGGTGCTAGGGGAGCGGCTTCTTCAGTCGCAACAGATGTGGTATTTGCAGCCGGATTACAGCTGTCTCTTATACACATCTGACGCTGCCGACGAATAGAGAGG